>JALZVV010000080.1 GCA_023299935.1 Dokdonia sp. | reverse complement strand
TAGACTCTGGGCATGGTTTCTCCAGCTTCTATACGCTGGATGGTACGCACAGAGATATTACATTGTTCTACAAGTTCTTCCTGCGTTAATCCTTTTTGCTGGCGCAGTTCTAAAATTTTTTGTCCTAAAGCGGGTTGTTTCATCATAATTGTTTTGCCTTGTAATGATGCGCATCAAAAATACAAGAAGTTATACAAGGCAATAGTACATCAGGATTTTGGACTGTAGGAACTAAAAAAATACATTTTACCCGTCATTTGCCCGTCAAACCCCTGTTTATAGTATTTTATGGCTTTCGCCAAAATTAAAAAGAAGCAATAAAACAGTGGTTAAACTCCTTTGCCCATCGTTTTTTATCGGTTTCGGTTAAGGCATTGTTGTCCATAATAATTCCTTTAACACTATGCTTTGTAGATGCAAAATCTTCTGGAATACTACTAATCTCGTTATTGTTTATATGAACCAGTAAGAGTATTTTCATACGGCTCAGTACAGGTGGCATTTCTTGAAACTGATTATGCCCTGCGTGGAGCACCCATACTTTTGTGAGATTACTAAACTCATCAGGTAGTATGATGAGCTGGTTATGTTCTAGGTATAGATTTCTAACCGAATTAAGCTTCCCAATTTCTGGTGGCAAAATGCTAATCTCATTATTCGTAAGCCATAACGAGCTTAACTTGGGTAAAAGAGATAACGTATTGAAGTTTTCCTTAGCTTGAATACGGTTGTGAGATAGATTGACATCTTGCAGCCTAGTCAATTGTGATAACTCTTTTGGAAGTCGTTCCAATCCATTATGCTGCAGATTCAAAAAGCTAATAGGCAATGTGGAAACAGTGTTGAATATTGCTTTAAAATTGGCTTGAGAATTATGATTTAATGACAAATGCTTGAGCTGTGTAAATCGATGGATATTGCTCGGTAATTCTTTAAGTTCTAGACTATCTAAAATGAGGATTTCTAGTCGCTCTGGATGAGGGATCTTGGCAAAAGCCTGCTGCAAATCAAGCTTTGTATTTCCAGAGAGGTTGAGCATTCTAAGTTCGGTGCAATGAGCAAGCTCTTCAGGAAGTACCGCAAGATTTTGATGGCTCAAATCAAGACGATAGATAGTTTCCTTTTGGGTCTTAGAAACAGTCGTAAATGTCTCTCCAAAAGAACGTTTGTAGGTACTACAGCTACCAAGCAATAGCAAGCCTAATACGAGTATGATAATACGGCTACTAGTCATTATCTTCTGGTATAAAAAGGCTGCCGCCGGTTTCTATAAACAATTTATCTTTGGCCGCTGTGTCCCAAGGAAATCTTGGATTGAGACCAAAACTATCGTGCAAGGTATTCTGAATATAAGCACCTGCTTTTTGCGAGTTTACTCCCGCTTTCGCGAAAGCAAAAACCCCATCATCCTGATAGCTCCCAAAACCAAATACATTAGCATAAAAAAGTCTTGAATATTCCCCTTGTGTATGCCACACATTCCTCCTGCCGTCACTAGAGTTAGGGGTGTTATCTGGGGTTAAGCTATAATCTGCTTTAGGGGTAAAAAGTTTGAGACCTAAACCTAGGTGAAAGGCTCGTAAAGGGGATTGGAATTCACTATAACTCACCTGAAACTGTCCCGTATTTCCAAAATCTGTCCCATCGCCCCGAAATACTTTTCCAAATCTAAAGTCATTTTTGAACTGGGTGTTTATAGAATGGTTTGCATTTGCAAAGCGTACTAAAATTTTACCAACCCTTTGATTAAATTCGGTTAAGTCAGCAGGCAAGAATTCTTTTTCTATCCCAAATCCAAGTCCATAAAATTTCTGGTCATTTTCCACCGAAAACAATAGCGGATTATCAGCAAAAAAGGAGGAGACTAAGAGATTGGTATTTTTTCCAATACCTACTAGACCAAAGAAATCGTAGCCATAATGAATGCCACTTGTCTTTGCTGTATGACGTTTAAATAAATAGCCGCTATATAAAGCAACACCACCTTCTATAGCTGCATCTCCATAATGGGCGGCGCCCACAGCATAGGCACCTATTTTGATGCCTTGATTTTGATTTCCTAATTGTATTTGTGCTTTAAAAAGAACAGCTCCATTAGTGGTAAAACGCTGCCCGTGGCTAATCATAGCGATAAGAAAAACACCTATGATCAGCACTTTTTTCATGATGCCGTATTTTCAGTTTTTGGCATCATAGGCTGCACTAATCGCACTACATCTTGCACTGTTTTAGCATCATCAGACTTGAGTAATAATCGCAAGCCTTTGGGGCTTTTCTTTTCTTTAAGCTGTACTCTATAGGCGTTTTCTTGCACATATTGTAATACCCGTCCAAAAGCCGGACTTTGGAAAAACGGACTCTGTTGATCAGAAATAAAGAAACCGGTAAGTTTTCCTTTTTTCATTACAACTTTTTCTAAACCTATTTTAGTCGCTACCCATTTGATACGCACAGAATCCAATAGATCCTCTGCCTCTTCTGGGAGTGGTCCAAAACGGTCTACGAGCTTGGCTTCAAAAGCAGTTAGCTCCTCTTCTGTTTTCACATTGTTGAGATCTGTATAAAGGGTATATCGTTCGGCGACATTGTTAATGTAATCGTCTGGGAAGAGTAGCGTAAAATCAGTATCTATAACGGTGTCTTTTACATAGTCTTTATCTACTTTGGCGACAGCGCTATCCTCCTCATACAGTTCCTTAAACTCATCTTCCTTAAGTTCTTCTATTGCCTCATTCAGTATTTTTTGATAGGTATCAAAACCAATCTCATTGATAAACCCGCTTTGTTCACCTCCTAATAAATCTCCTGCTCCGCGTATTTCTAGATCTTTCATGGCGATATTAAAACCACTACCTAAAACTGAAAATTGTTCTAGGGCAGAGATACGTTTTCTGGCATCATCTGTCATTGCAGAATAAGGAGGCGTGATAAAATAACAGAAGGCTTTTTTGTTGCTTCTACCTACACGTCCTCTCATCTGGTGCAGGTCTGAAAGCCCAAAATTATTGGCGTTATTAATAAAAATCGTATTTGCATTAGGTACATCAAGTCCACTTTCTACAATAGTAGTCGAAACAAGCACATCAAACTCTCCATTCATAAACGAGAGCATTAAACTTTCTAACTTTTTGCCTTCCATCTGGCCGTGACCTACTGCCACTTTTGCATCGGGTACAAGACGTTGTATCAAACCAGCTACTTCCTTAATATTCTCGATACGGTTATGGATAAAAAATACTTG
>JALZVV010000079.1 GCA_023299935.1 Dokdonia sp. | reverse complement strand
TTTGGCGCAGGGAACTTCAAGGCGCTTTTTGAAAGTATTGAGAGAGAGCAGGCGCAGCGTGGGACCTTATAATATCGCTCGTTATTCATAGCTGTGGGTTTAAACCCACAGCTATGAATTGAGACGATAGCAGTTTTCTGAAATGTGTGCAACAGGTATAATTAGTAGAAAATGAAAAGGCTGTTCTTTTTAGAACAGCCTTTCAGGTATCCAAAAGTTCCCCCAAACTCTTAGAAATCAATTAATGAAGGTTATTTAAAAACGGGTCTTAATTGTGCGCATTATTATCGCATCCTGATGTTCTACACTTTCTTAAATGCTCTGCGTGTACTGCTTCTACGTTTCTTCCATTGCGTAATATTGCTTGGCCTTCTGGACTTGCCCAGTAAGCTTTGTTGTACTTCTTTACATAAGCAGCTTGGTCTGATGCAGCTTTATATAACATCTCAAGATCATTTTTATCTTTAGCCGTCATTGTGTAAGCATTTTGTTTTGCCTTCATCGCTTTAAGGTAATCACGGACTATTTGCTCAGGGTCATTCTTCATAAGTTCTTTGTACTCTGCAGTTATCGCTGGGTCTGTTAGTGCAGTCGCACTTAGCGCAGCATCTTTTAGTTTTTTCCAAAGCTTCCCTTTTTTCTTCTTTTTAGAATCATCTTTCTCTGTAGCACTTCCATCTAGTAATAAAACAGCATCTATTTCTCTAAAGTCTGTTTTGTCTTTTGAGAAGCCGCTTACAAAGTAGACTGCATTGTCTATGGCTACATAACCCTGATTGTAACCCGAGTGATAAAGTATAGAAGTATTTGGGAAGCCCTCGTATTTGATTGCCTTTAACTGTACAGCATTGTAATTATTAATTAGTAGCGTATCCACATTTTTTTCGTTTACCCTTTTCACCGTCACTCCAGATGACTTTTCATCTAGCTTGTGTCGTTCAATAAACATATGATAGTCTAAATTCTGAGTGCGTAGCACTTGCTCGCCGTCGCTATTTGTGTACACACCTCCGTGTCCTTGATATTTCGCGTCTACACCGTGGGCATCTAGGGTCTCAAAGAATGATTTTTGGGCAGTAACACTGGTAATTATAAAACCTATTATAAGGCTAAAGAATAATTTTGTTTTCATTATAATATATTCATTGTGGTTAATACTGGAGCAAAACTATATGTTTAATCAAGCGTATTGATAGGCACTTGCTGAGTAACCGAAATCGTTTCTAAGTTGTAGGAAAAGGAGCTATTTGAGGGTAAGAAGTAGCAGTACGCTTTCGCGAAAGCGTGTATCGCCTTAGAAACAAACAGCGTCATTGAGAAGATAATGAGGGAGACAAAAGGAATTTATAACGATATTTGAGTGTAATGTATCGGTACCGACTCCTTCTGCTATTCTTGTTTATTGCTATATCCTTAAAAAGTATAGCGCAACAACCCGTACAGATACATATTACCGAAAAAGAAGGTCTTCCAGATAAAGAGTTATACAACGTGGCCGAAGACAGCAAAGGTTTTATCTGGCTCGCCGGAAATAAAGGGCTCACACGATTTGATGGAACTACATTTTTAACGCTTGAGCATCCTGAAAAAAGAGGACTGTCTTTGTTTCAACTCAAAGTAGATGAGCAAGACATCGTCTGGTGTGTCAATATCTCAGGGCAACTATTTTACTCAGACGGTAACGAACTGCAGCTTTACGCAGACCTAAAAGATGATTTAAAGGGAAGCCTTGCCGAGTTGCACGTGACCAGCAAGTACGTGATGTTACTTACAAATTTCACCATTATAATTTTTGATAGAAATACAGGAAAGAGAACAACTATTCCTATGGATACTCAATCATTTTCCTATCAAACGGTTATAAATGATGAGATTTACTTTTTACTCGAGAATACGCTGTTTAAAGTAACGGCTACAGGTTTGAAGGAAGAGTATGACATAGGATTAAAGCTCCAAAACACAAAGACGCAGCGCACGGGTGCCGTAAAATTAACAAGAATAGACGATAACACCTTGCTCTTGTATGCGAGTAATGAGTGGTTGGAAATTATTTTATACTCCATTTCAAAAACTGGAATCACAAAGATTGAGGTGCCAAAACAACTTGAAAAAAAATTAATTGTTTCCATAAAAAAGATAGGCGATGCCTTCTGGTGGCTTACAGATAAAGGTGCATTTGCATTTACATTGAAAGGAGATACGCTCAATGTTAAAAGTCATATTCTCCCAGCAAAATTTGTAACAGACGTCTCTAGGGATAGAGAAGATAATTTTCTAATCACAACTCTACGTGATGGATTGTACATTTTGCCTAACTTATCTATAAAAGCTAGCTATTTTCCCAAAATAGATGGCTTAGTCACTCGTATGATACGTGGCGCTGGGGATGATATTATCTTAGGTTTTAGCAATGGAGATGTTGTAATTTATAATATAGTGAGTAACGAGCACGTAAAAGTAGATTTACCAGACGACAGGCCTATTTCTAGTATACTTTACAACAAAAAGAAAGAGCAATATTGGTATTTTCAGGATATAAAAACGTACGGAGCTCGAGTCGCTGCTCCTTCGGAGTATAGCTTGCTTCCAATAAAAAAAGTGTCTGTAAAGAGTATAGAAGCCTTGAGTGATAATCGATATGCTTTTGCAAATTCTGGAGAAGTTGCCATAGGAGGTCAACAATCTTTAATAGATATAGTGAGTAGTGAGAATACAGATTTTTTTATTCAGAAACGAGGGTATAAAGTATTACAATCTAAAGATGAAAGTCTCACGTATTTTGCGAGTGTAGATGAGCTCATTGCGGTAGATGATTTGCTAGCAAAAACAGTAATAAAGTCAAAAGATGGCAAACCTATATTAGGGCAATCGCTCACACAGACAGATGATGGACATCTCTGGGTAGCCACATTTACACAGGGTGTTTATGAAATAAAGGGCACAACTGTTGTCAATCATTATACGATAAATGATGGATTACTTTCTAACAGGACAACCGTGGTTGCACCTCAGGGTAATAATGTATGGGTAGGTACGGATGAAGGGTTGCAGTTGCTAGAGTGTTTATCTAAGGATGAGAAAAGGTTTAAGACACTTAATAAACAAGATGGCATCCTAAGCTATGATATTAAAGATATAGTCATAGACGGAGCATCTGTCTTTGTCGCTTTTGCAGAAGGGATTTTTCAAATAGATACAGAACACGTATTTAAAACCTTTGATCCAGCAAGACTTTATGTGACTGATGTAACTGTAAACTCCGTAAGACAGCCTCTAAAATCTCATTATGAAATGCAGCAAGATGCTAGTGATTTTATGATGCGTTTTAATGTAAATGGCCTCAGAGGATTATCTAGTGGATTATTTAAATATAGGTTATCTGGCTACACGGATACTTGGACTGACTTGCGGCCAGGAGATAATGAAGTCCAATATGCAAGTCTGCCCAGAGGAAAGTTTGTGTTTGAGCTTGTACCACAAAAAGTAAGCTCAGACGTGGGCAATGTAATTGCAATCGCCTTAGAAGTTACAGTGCCATTTTATAAAACAATATGGTTTTACTCGCTAGTAGGTCTCGTAGGCTTATTAGGTATAATTTTGTATTATAAAAGACTTCTTAATCGCACAGAACAACAACGCATTAAGGAAGGTGAGCAATTGCAGCTCGCAAATCAGCTCACCGCTCTTAAACTAGAAAACCTGCAATCGCAAATGAATCCACATTTTATATTTAATGCGCTTAATAGTATTCAAGAATATATTGTACATAATGAGAAAGACCTCGCGAGTAGTTATCTGGTAAAGTTCTCACGATTAATACGAATGTATTTAGATCACTCGCGAGAAAGCACTGTGGCTCTAGCAGAAGAGTTAGAAGCTATGAAATTGTATCTACAACTAGAGAAGATACGTTTTGAAGACAAATTACTATTTGAAATTATTTGTGCCCCTTCCTTAAATACTTTAAAGATTGAGGTACCTCCATTATTTATACAACCCTATGTTGAAAATGCACTTAAGCACGGCCTGCTGCACCGCAAGAATGATAGAAAACTCAAAGTGGAATTTACATACAACGATGATGATGAGGTCTTAAACGTTATTGTTCAAGATAACGGTGTAGGTAGAGTTGCTACACAAGCGATCAAAGATGCTCATCCAGAATATCATAGATCTTTTGCCACAGATGCAAATAATAGACGTGTAGATTTATTAAATAAGAATAGAGCAAAAAAAATCCAAGTGACAACAGAAGATCTCTATGAAAATAATGTTGCCTCTGGAACAAGAATCATAATAAAAATCCCCAATTAATAGATATACTAATGTAATGCGATGTAGATGAATGTATTAATTGTAGATGATGAGAATAAGGCGCTTAAGCTCCTCACAACCTTACTGAGAGAGAACTGCCCTCAGTTAAAAGAAATCTGGACGGCAACCACCTTAAAAGAAGGGGTTGCTGTAATAAAAAAGGACAAGCCTAAACTTGTGTTTTTAGATATAGAAATGCCAGAGCATTCTGGGTTAGAAATACTAGATTTTTTTAAAGACGAATCAATAGACTTTCAAATCATCTTTTGTACTGCTTACAACGAGTATGCGCTTGAGGCTTTTAAACTAAGCGCAGTAGATTATATTCTCAAGCCGGTAGATATAAAAGAACTTAAAGATGCTGTGCAAAAAGCACAAGATATTGTAAGTCAAAAAAATATAGGAGAACATTTAATACACATTAAGAATGCGTTTCAACTTTTGTCAAAAAGAAAGCTCGCCCTTGAAGTTCCTAGGGGCGTTATTTTTGTAGATTATAAAGACGTGCTTTATTTTGAGGCAGATGGTATGTATACGCACGTGTTTCTAAAAGACAACAGGAAAGAGTGTATTGCAAAGCCGCTCAAATATTTTGCAGATCAGCTCAAGGAGAACACGTTTTTTTACCGTCCTCATAGATCTTATGTTGTAAATGTAGAAGCCATTAAAGAATTTAATAAAAAGGACGGTGGCTTCCTTATTATGGGTAATGATAAAAAGATTACTATTTCAAGAGATAAGAAAGAAGCATTCTTTGAAGTGATGTCCATTTTTATGCAATAACTCGCTATTTGGAAAAATTAGTTCTTTAAAACTTCGTCATTTATACGATGAAGTTTTTTAGGTTCCTTATTTTTGGAATAACTATTGTAATTAATTGTATACTAACCATAAAAAAGTACAGTTATGATAGTAGGTATTGTGCATATGAAACAGTTATTAATAGGTGTGTTTATTCTAATAGGAATTACTCCTCAGGCAGATAGTCTTGCTCAAGACTTTCCTGTACAATTCGATAAGACTAATCCAGAATTAATTGAAGATGAACGTGCGTATGGAGTAGGCGAGTGGTTTAAGTTTAGAATTCATTATGGATTAGTTACTGCCGGTTATGCTACATTGGAGGTGACGCAGGATGAGGCTAATAGTGAAGCCTATCATATTAAAGGATTTGGAGAAACTGTGGGCTTGTCGAGACTATTCTTTAAAGTAGAAGACTACTACGAGACTAAAGTAGATAAAACAACGACATTGCCGTATCAGTTTATTCGCAAGATTGATGAAGGTGGGCACACTAAAAATAAAGTCATTGATTTTGATCAAGAAGCTCGAATGGCCTATGTTCACGATAAAAAACGCAACAAAGAACACGAGATAAAAACCCCTGGAGATGTTCAGGATATGGTAAGTACTTTTTACTATCTAAGAGATGCTGTAGATGTTACAAATATAGAAGCAGGTGATGAGACCGAAGTTACTATGTTTTTTGATGAAGAGAACTATCCTTTCAAACTGCGCTTTTTAGGAAGGGAGCAGATTAAAACTAAATTTGGAAAAGTAGATGCGCTTATGTTTAGACCACTAGTTTTAGCAGGAAGAGTATTTAAGGAGCAAGAAAGCCTTACCGTATGGGTAAGTGATGATAAAAATAAAATTCCATTACGTATAAAGGCAAGTCTAGCCGTAGGTTCTATTAAAGCAGATTTAGATGCTTTTAAAGGACTCAAGCACCCTTTTGAACTTGTGATAGATTAACTAACTAACTAACTATGACCAAAAAGATTGAACCAGACATTGAAAAAATAATTAATGCGCTTGATGATAAGTATGGGAAAATAGATCAGGATCTAGATGATCATTTAGAAGGTCTCCTGCAAAGTAAGCCCATAACGTATTGGGATTATATTCATACAGATGCCTTATTGAATCTTCAATTACCGCGCACTAATGTTCCTGATGAGAATGTGTTTATCATGTATCATCAGGTAAATGAACTCCTGTTTAAGATGGTGCTCTGGGAGATAGAACAGGTGTGCCATCATCCTAATTTAACGGTAGATTTCTTTAGTTCTAGATTGGGCAGGATAAGCCGTTATTTTGATATGCTTACCTCCTCTTTTGCCATTATGCAATACGGAATGGATATCGAGCAGTATATGAAGTTTAGAAAGACCTTAACCCCTGCAAGTGGATTTCAAAGTGCGCAGTACAGAAAGATAGAATTTGCGAGTACAGATTTGATTAATTTGATAGATGCACGCTTTCGCGAAAGCATAGACCGCAACACCCCCTACGAGCATGCCTTAGAACATTTGTACTGGCAAGCAGCTGGCAAAGATTATAATACGGGTAAAAAATCATATCTGTTATCTGCTTTTGAGGAAAAGTATAAAAATGAGTTTATAGCTTTTACCCAGGAGTACAATACAATAAACTTGTATGCGACCTTTAAAAGACTACCTGAGGAAGCTCAGCAAAATCCAATCCTTAGAGAGGCTATGCGTCATTATGACTATACTGTTAATGTCACTTGGGTGATGTCCCATTATAAAGCGGCATATCATTATTTAAATAACGGAGAGACGCCGGTAGAGGCCACAGGCGGGAGTGAATGGGTGAAGTATATGCATCCTAAATATCAGAGACGTATTTTTTTCCCAGACGTTTGGACACAGGAAGAATTAGATACTTGGGGACATAATGTATAATTAAGAACATCAACACCACGTGAAAATACATCAATTAATCGCCCTTTTTTTAATCATACTTTGCGGTGATTCTTGTAAAAAAGAGGCCCCTGTTGAGGTAGATACCCTTGCCGAAACTGTTATTAAACCAGCTGTTCAACAATATGGCTATGTTCTAGACGATTATGTGGTACAACGGGATACCGTACGTAACGGGGATAGTTTTGGAAAAATACTCTTTGACAATAAAGTAGGGTATCCCACGATACAAAGTATTTCAGATTCTGTGCAAGAAGTTTTTGATACAAGACGTATACAAGTAGGGAAACCTTATGTCCTTCTAAAAACCAAAGACACTACAGCGGCAGCCCAAGTTTTTATTTATGAAAAAAATAAGGAAGACTATGTGGTGATAGACTTTAAGGAAGATCCTATTGCTAAGGCAAAATCACATCCAGTTACTTATGTAGAAAAAGAAATCTCAGGGGTGATATCAGATAATCCATCTTCTACTTTTCAGAAGCTGGGAGTAAGTGTAATTGTGGCGTATAAGATGGCAGATATCTATGCCTGGACCATAGATTTTTATAAGTTGGATGAAGGCGATGCTTTTAAAGTAATTTATGAAGAAAAGTATGTTAATGATACTGTTTATGCCGGGATAGGTAAGATAAAAGCGACACATTTTGAGCATCGAGGCAAAGAAGTAAATGCCTTTAGATTTGAGTATGATTCATTACCTGGGGGCTACGATTATTTTGAAGAAGATGGTAACAATCTAAGACGAGCCTTTTTAAAGGGGCCGCTAAAGTTTAATAGGATTTCTTCAAGATATAATTTAAAACGACGCATCAAATATTACGGATATAAGGTAAGGCCACATAAAGGAACGGATTATGCTGGTCCCATTGGAACTCCTATTCTTGCAACTGCAGATGGCACGGTTACTAAGTCTGAGCGGCGAGGAGGCAATGGTAATTATGTAAAAATTAGGCATAATAGTACTTATGAAACGCAGTACTTGCATATGCAAAAACGCATTGCAAAAGTAGGAGATTTTGTGAGGCAAGGAGAGGTTATTGGAACTATCGGTATGACCGGTAATACAGGAGGTCCCCACGTATGTTATCGTTTCTGGAAAAATGGAAAGCAAGTAGACCCCTATAAACAAGATTTACCTGCTTCAGAACCTCTAGATCAGGAGTTAATGCCTGTTTTTGATAGCATATTACAACCGCTTAAAAGACAATTAGAAGCCATACCATTGCCTGAACAAGATGAAGACAATATCATTTCTGATATGATACAGGACCAAACCACCAATCAAAACATATAAAGTGAAAAATACTAACCCAACCATAACCAATGCTTGGCAGGCACTAAAGGCACACTACCAAGATATTAAGGAAACCCATTTAACCACTTTATTTGAAGATAAAAATAGAGCTACAGATTTCACAATCCAATGGAATGATTTTTTAGTAGACTATAGTAAACATCGCATTAATCATACAACAAGGGCATTGTTAGTTGATTTAGCAAAAGAAGTTGACCTTCAATCTGCTATAACGAGTTATTATGGCGGTGATGCTATTAATGCCACAGAAGGTCGCGCGGTTATGCACACGGCTTTAAGAGATGGGAGTGATAACGCTTCCCGAGGTATCGGAACAGGTTTTGCTAAAGCGGAAATAAATCAAGCAAAAGCTGCGATAAAAACATTTAGTTCAAAAATTATTTCTGGCGAGCATAAAGGCGCAACAGGAAAGGCAATTACAGATGTGGTGAATATAGGGATAGGAGGCTCTGACCTAGGCCCAGTGATGGTTGTAGAAGCCTTACAGTATTATAAAAATCATTTAAACACTAGATTTATATCAAATGTAGATGGAGATCACGTTAGAGAATCATTAAGAGGTTTAGATCCAGAAACTACATTGTTTGTAATTGTCTCTAAGACATTTACTACTCAAGAGACATTAAGCAATGCCACCACGGTGCGTAAATGGTTTGTAGAGCAATTGGGAGAAGAAGCAGTGAGTAAGCACTTTGCTGCGGTGTCTACTAATCTGGAAGCTATTGCCGCTTTTGGAATTGCATCTCAAAATGTATTCCCGATGTGGAATTGGGTTGGAGGTCGTTTTTCCTTATGGAGTGCAGTAGGCTTATCCATAGCTCTGGCGGTTGGTTATGATCATTTTGAAGAAATGCTTTCAGGAGCTTATGCAATGGATATTCATTTTAAGGAAACTCCTTTAGAGAGGAATATCCCGGTTGTTACAGCACTTTTAAGTGTTTGGTATAACAACTTTTTTGGAGCAGAAAGTGAAGCTGTAATTCCATATACTCAATATTTACATCGTTTGCCGGCCTATTTACAACAGGCTATTATGGAAAGTAATGGGAAGAGTGTAGATCGCAATGGCGATGCTGTAAATTATCAAACGGGAACTATTATCTGGGGAGAACCAGGCACC
>JALZVV010000078.1 GCA_023299935.1 Dokdonia sp. | reverse complement strand
TCTTATCATCTAAAAATTAAAGATTACCTAATGTTATGATTACACTAAAATAAAGAATGTATATGATATTTGTATTCCTTTGTAAAAGGAAACATTTCATTATCATTAGTTTTTGTCGACCAGATATTGGAATGAGGGCTGTCAATTGACAGCCCTTTTTTTCACTTAATCGTAATCTACACCTAACATTAACTTAACATTAGAGTTAGTTCTTTGTACTCGACAAAAACTAAAATTATAATGGAACATAAGTTTACCTTAATCGCAGTACTTTTCTGTACTTTTCTTTCTTTTAATACAAATGCTCAAAAAGTAGTTGATACCAAATTTGGTAAAGGCCTTGTAAATGTTATAGCAAAAGACAGCTCTTGGAGTATGAAGTTTGCTACAAGAATGCAATTTTTATCTACTTCCGTTTTGGCCGCAGATGACCCTAGTTCTTCAGAAATAGATCAAAATTTTCTAGTACGCCGTGCTCGTTTTAAGTTTGACGGTTTTGCTTTTAGTCCTAAATTAAGATATAAATTCGAGATTGGTTTATCTAATCGTGATATCTCCGGGGGATCTGAGTTTACTAGAAATTCTCCAAGACAAATTTTAGATGCCGTTGTAATGTGGAATTTTGCAGGAGACTGGGAATTATGGGCAGGACAAACTAAACTGCCAGGAAATATTGAACGTGTAATCTCTTCTGGAAATCTACAATTTGTAGATCGTTCTTTATTAAACTCTCGTTTTAACATTGACCGCGATGCAGGGGTACAATTACGCCATAAAGATAAGTTAGGAAAAAACTTTGTTATACGTGAGAAAATCGCAGTATCGCAAGGAGAAGGCCGTAATGTTACTGAAGGTAATCAAGGAGGTCTTCAATATACTGGTAGAGTAGAGTTCTTACCATTTGGAGAATTTACTAGTAAAGGAGATTACTCTTCTAGTGATTTAAAGCGTGAGCAAACACCTAAACTAATGGCTGCCATAAACTACGACCACAATAATAACGCTGTACGCGAAAGAAGTAATCTAGGTGGATACTTATTCTTAAACGATGGTTCTCTTTTTGAAACAAACATCAATACCTTTTTTGCAGATGCTATATTTAAATACAAAGGTTTCTCTTTTCAAGGAGAGTATGCTAATCGTGATGCAGAAGAAGCAGTTGCTGTAAATTCAGACGGAACAGCTACTGGAGATGTTGTAAATGTAGGAAACTCATTAAACCTTCAGGCTGGTTATTTATTACCTAGCAACTTTGAGTTTTCTGGAAGATACACAAACATACGCCTAGACAATATTGCAGGAGGAACAGATACAGATCAATATACACTAGGTGCTTCTAAGTTCTTTGTAGGTCATAAACTTAAACTACAAACAGATTTAAGCTATACCACGATTGATGGATCAGCAGATAACTGGATGTATAGATTACAATTAGATGTTCATTTCTAATTAAATAGATAACCTTTAGATAACATCATATTGTAATAAGAATAAGACTTTTGCAATATCTAAACAACACAAACAATGGATAATCTTTATATCTTAATGGTCGGGGCACTAGTGGTTTTAGCCGTCTTTGACATTATCGTAGGCGTGAGTAACGATGCGGTAAACTTTTTAAATTCAGCTATTGGTTCTAAAGCAATCAACTTTAAAACCATAATGATAATTGCCAGTTTAGGTATTTTTATAGGAGCCGTATACTCCGGTGGACTCATGGAGGTCGCCAGAAAAGGAATTTTTGTCCCCGGCCAGTTTACCTTTGATGAAATTATGGTCATATTTATGGCTGTTATGATAGCAGATATACTCTTGCTAGATTTCTTTAATACTTTAGGCCTCCCTACCTCTACAACAGTTTCTATTGTATTTAATTTATTAGGAGCGGCAGTGGTAATGGCTATCATTAAAATTACTGCAAATGACAGCCAGACAATGGCAGACATTTGGACCTATATTAACTCTGAAAAAGCATTGAGTATTATTAGTGGTATTCTTCTATCAGTAGTCATTGCATTTTCTGTAGGAGCTATTGTACAATACATTTCTCGATTGATTTTCACCTTTAATTATGAAAAGAAAATCAAAAACTTTGGAGCTATTTTTGGAGGTGTAGCACTAGCTGCAATTACCTATTTTATTTTTATGAAGGGGCTTAAAGGAACGCCTCAATACAATGATATTAAAGGAATTCTAGAAGGCAACGAGATCTATATTATGATAGGTAGTTTTATATTCTGGACGGCATTCTCTTTTGCGTTTGAAAAAATATTTAAAAAGACAGTCCTTATCGTTGTAATCGCAGTAGGAACCTTTGGTCTTGCGCTTGCGTTTTCTGGAAATGACTTAGTTAACTTTATTGGAGTTCCTATGGCTGCTTGGCACTCATACGAAGCTTGGTCTGTTTCTGGAGTTCCTGCATCTGAGTTTTCTATGGACGTATTGAGCAAAAAAGTACCCGCAGAACCCCTTATTCTTTTTATTGCTGGAGCAATCATGGTGATCACCTTATGGACTTCTAAAAAAGCAAAAACTGTTGCAGAAACAGAAATTGGCCTTTCTCGCCAAGATGAAGGAAAAGAAAAGTTTGAGCCTAATATGCTTTCCAGAGGTATCGTACGTGGCGTGTCTATTCTGAATGCTGGATTTAATAAACTACTGCCAAAAGGAATGCTTGATAGTATTAATTCAAAATTCGAAAAGCCCGTAGTAGATTTACCAAGATCTAAAAGCTATGAGCTTCCTGCTTTTGATTTAATTAGAGCTTCTATCAATCTCGTAGTTGCTGGTATTCTAATTTCGATTGCTACATCTATGAAACTTCCTTTATCCACAACATACGTAACTTTTATGGTTGCTATGGGTACGTCTCTTGCTGATAGAGCTTGGGGTAGAGAGAGCGCTGTGTACCGTGTTGCAGGAGTACTTAATGTAATTGGCGGATGGTTTTTTACTGCCTTTAGTGCATTTTGTGCGGCAGGAACACTTGCTTTCCTTATTCACCTTGGAGGCCCAGAAGGACGTTTTGGAGTAGTTGCTATATTATTAATTATAGCTGCAGGACTTTTAGTACGCAACTACTTAGCGCATAAAAAGAGTAGTGAAGTAGCAAAAGAAGAAACAAACCTAAGCAGATCTGAAAGCCAGACTATTCAAGGAATTATTGAAGAGAGTGCAGACAATATTGCAAAAACTGTTGGTAGAACAAACAAAATCTATACTAATGTTCTTAAAGGGCTTTCTAAAGGCAAAGTAAAGAGCCTTAAGAAGAGTCGTGAAGGTGTTAAGAAACTTAATGACGAAGTAGACGAACTACGTGGCAATATCTTCTATTTCATTAAGAATCTAGAAGAAACTAGTGTGCGTGGATCTAACTTCTACATCCAAATACTTGGTTTCCTTGAAGACATCACGCAGTCTCTTGAGTATATAGCAAAAGTAAGTTACAAGCACGTAAACAACAATCACAAGCCTTTACGCTTTAATCAGATACGTGACCTGCAAGAAATTGATGATAAGTTAAGTGCCTTTTTAGAAGAAACTGCTGTTGCTTTCAAGGAGCGTAATTACGATAAGATTGAAAAACTTCTTGACGAGAAGAAATCACTTTACGATAATGTAACAGAGAAGATCCAGAAGCAAGTGAAGCGTACACGTTCAGAGGAATCAAGTCCTAAGAACACGACATTATACTTTGGGCTTCTACTTGAAACTAAAGACCTTATTGAGGAGATTATGAATCTATTGGAACTCTATACTACAGAGCACAACAGTTAAGTATAAACTCAATATAATGTTATAAATTTAAGACCCGGTATTCACGCTATCGGGTCTTTTTAATATATGCTTATGAGCACGCTTTCGCGAAAGCAAGAATCACAAAATAAACCTGCGCCTAACCATCTTCGAGAGGTTTTCACTGTCTTTTTTAAGCTAGGATGTTTTGCTTTTGGAGGTCCTGCCGCACACATTGCGATGATGGAGTCAGAGATTATCCAGAAACGCAAATGGATGACCCAAGAACATTTTCTAGACTTAATGGGAGCAACCAATCTTATTCCAGGCCCTAACTCGACCGAAATGACTATGCATTGTGGACACGAGCGCGCTGGTAAACCAGGTTTATTTGTAGCTGGAATTGCCTTTATATTTCCAGCCGTGGTAATCACAGGAATTCTTGCCTATTTATATGTAGAATACGGTACTCTTCCCGAGGTAGAACCCTTTCTTTTTGGGATTAAACCTGCAGTGTTAGCCATTATTGCTTCTGCTGTTCTTAAACTTGGTAAGAAAGCCGCCAAAACCACTGAGCTCATTATCATTGGTCTTCTCGTTATTACAGCAAGCCTTATTGGCGTTAATGAAATCGTAGCCTTATTAAGTGCGGGTGTTTTAGGAGGATTATATTTCTATTCTAAATCCAAACTTCAGCAAACTTCAAAAATTATAGTGCCTTTACCGCTACTACTATCAGGCTTAGTCACTCAAACTCCTGTGTTCAAGGTCTTATTGACCTTCTTAAAAGTTGGCGCCATTCTCTATGGTAGTGGTTATGTTCTTTTTGCTTACCTCGATGCTGAACTTGTTACTCGGGGATGGCTCACCCGTACAGAACTTATAGATGCTATTGCTGTGGGGCAATTTACCCCTGGACCCGTGTTATCTACATCTACTTTTATAGGATATCAACTTTCTGGATTATGGGGAGCTATGGCCGCAACTGCTGGAATTTTTCTTCCCTCTTTTATCTTTGTAATGATATTAAATCCAATTCTCCCGAGATTACAAGGTTCTAAAATCTTTAGATATTTCTTAGACTCTGTAAATGTTGCCGCAGTAGCGGTTATGCTGGTTGTGCTGCTTATTATGGGCAAGGAAACTCTTGTAGACTGGCGTGCAGTGGTAATTGCAGTTATTAGTGCGGTTTTTGTGTTCTCAAAATATAAGCTTAACGTGATGTGGCTTATTGCTGGTGGAGCCGTATTAGGATATCTTCTTCTCTCTTTGTAAAGATCTCGTATAAAGATCAGTTAAAGGAAATCAGCGATTATTTTCAGTCTGGCACTAACGTAAGTAATTCCAGGTGTATTCGGACGTAGCCGTATCCACCGCACTGGCCGTTATACATTGTTGCCCGCTGGCGTTTTCATTTGGTTTGATAAAGTCATTTTTAGTTCTTTGCAGTCACAAAAATTGGAAATTACTAATTTTTTTGACTGAAGAAGATATGGCATAATTGATTCCAGTAGCCCAAAGATAGAAAGTCCCAATACCCCTCCAATGAGATATGAAAGTTCCTTTTTTCTTCGAGATAGCTTAGAATTCTTAATCTCATAGAAAACGAATACTTGAATGTACAAGGCTAAAGAAAAAAGTCCAATTGCATAAATAATAATTGCTGTAATTACTTTGTTTTCAGATGAGATATATCTCAGAACTCCAAGAATTGTTAACCAACCTCAAATTTCAAAAAATTTTGGGATATACTTTAATATAGCTTTGTCATATTTTTTTTAGATGGTTTTTAGATTTTTCAGACATCCTTTATTGGCACTATATACGTTACGAGTGTATTGCAATCCATTTCAACTTGCAGGCAACTTTAAAATACATTAATCTATTAAAAAACCCAATACAGCTGTATCGGGTTTTTCTAGTTAAAGCTAAGGGTAATATAACCTTAGCATCAATAATTGTTTTACTAAGAACCGCACATTAGGCAATCATCATCGCCTTGACTTGCTTTTGCCTGAGCAATAATTTGTTGCATCTCTTCTGTAGTCATAGGCGCTGTATTTACTTCTTGTTGAGGAGAAGATGCTTGTGTTTGATTCAATAAGTTAGCCTGTTGCGTCTCATAGGATGGCGCGGGCTCATCTAGACTCATTTGCACTTGCATCTCTGCTGCATTCTGTGCGTGTTGCACAACCGTTTCTGGAACAGAATTAGGTTGCGGCATTGGCGCTGGAGCAGGAGTTGGATGCTGTTTTGCCTCTAATTTCTGAGCTGCTCTTGCTGCCACTTGTTGTTGTGCTTGCTCTGGTTGTGGCGTTTCTTTCTTCTTCTCTGCAGAAAGTGTAAACTTCTTAGCATCTACCGCAGATTTTGTTCTCAAGTAGTACATCCCCGTTTTTAAGCCACTCTGCCAAGCATAGAAATGCATAGAGGTAAGTTTTGCAAAATTAGCCCCTTCCATAAATAGGTTAAGGGATTGTGACTGGTCAATAAAGTATCCTCTGTGGCGAGACATATCAATGATATCTTTCATAGACATCTCCCATACGGTCTTGTAGAGCTCTTTTAATTCTTGAGGAATCACATCAATTCCTTGGATAGATCCATTGGCACGCATTATTGCTGCTTTAAGATCGTCATTCCATAGATTTAGCGCTACTAAATCTTCTAATAAATGTTTGTTTACTACAATGAACTCTCCAGATAATACACGACGTGTGTAAATATTAGAAGTATATGGCTCAAAAGCCTCATTGTTCCCAAGAATCTGAGAAGTAGATGCTGTAGGCATAGGTGCTACAAGTAATGAATTACGAACACCATGCTCTAATACCTCTTTACGAAGTGCTGCCCAGTCCCAGCGTCCACTTAATTCTTCATCCTTAATATTCCATAGATTATGTTGGAACTCTCCTTGAGACATAGGTGACCCTTCGTAAGAAGAATAGGCTCCTTCTTCCTTAGCCATGTCTTTAGAAGCAGTAACTGCTGCAAAATATAAAGTTTCAAAAATATCTTGGTTTAATTTCTTAGCCTCATCACTAGTAAAAGGAAGACGTAGTTTAATAAACGTATCTGCCAGTCCTTGCACTCCTAAACCAATAGGCCTATGACGCATATTTGAGTTCTCTGCTTCAATTACTGGATAGTAATTACGATCAATAACTTTATTCAAGTTTTTAGTTGCTCGTACTGTAATATTATAAAGCTCTTCGTGATCAAAAGCACCATCCTTTACAAACATTGGCAAAGCAATAGAAGCTAGATTACATACCGCTATTTCATCTGGAGAGGT
This sequence comes from Dokdonia sp., assembly GCA_023299935.1. Taxonomy (GTDB): domain Bacteria; phylum Bacteroidota; class Bacteroidia; order Flavobacteriales; family Flavobacteriaceae; genus Dokdonia. The sequence continues at coordinate 10,135 of JALZVV010000078.1, read as the reverse complement.
GTACTCTAGAATCTCTGTACATAAATTAGAAGATCTAATTGTACCTAAGTTCTTCTGGTTAGACTTACGGTTTGCGGCATCTTTATATAACATATATGGTGTTCCCGTCTCAATCTGAGATTCCATAATTTTCTCCCAAAGTTCACGAGCTTTTATAGTCCTGCGTCCTTTACCCTCTTCTTCGTACTTTGTATATAATGCTTCAAACTCATCACCATAAACATCAAACAGATTAGGGCATTCATTAGGACACATTAAAGTCCATTGTCCATCTTCCTGAACACGTTTCATGAATAAATCAGAAATCCACATCGCATAAAATAAATCACGAGCTCTCATTTCTTCTGCTCCGTGATTTTTCTTGAGATCTAAGAAATCAAAAATATCTGCATGCCAAGGCTCCATATAGATGGCAAAAGAACCTTTACGCTTTCCTCCGCCTTGATCTACATAACGTGCCGTATCATTAAATACTTTAAGCATAGGCACAATTCCATTAGAAGTACCGTTTGTACCTCCTATATATGAGCCTTTTGCACGTATATTATGAATAGATAATCCTATCCCTCCAGCACTTTGAGAAATTTTTGCTGTTTGCTTAAGTGTATCGTAAATACCTTCAATACTGTCTTCTTTCATAGTAAGTAGGAAACAAGAAGACATTTGGGGCTTAGGTGTACCAGAATTAAATAATGTAGGTGTAGCGTGTGTAAAGTATTTTTTCGACATTAACATGTATGTCTCTTTTGCTGCTTCAAGATCATTAAGATGTATTCCTAAAGACACGCGCATTAACATGTGCTGTGGTCGTTCTGCGATTTGCCCATTAATCTTTAATAGATAAGAACGCTCTAGTGTTTTGAACCCAAAATAGTCATATCCAAAATCTCGGTTATAGATAATCGTTGAGTCTAACTCATCTTTATTATCCATAATGATTTGATATACATCATCTGCCACCATAGGTGCTTTCTTACCTGTACGAGGATTAACATACTCGTACAAGTCTGTCATTACTTCTGAGAAAGACTTCTTAGTATTCTTATGTAAATTAGAGACAGAAATTCGCGCTGCAAGTTTTGCATAATCTGGATGACTAGTAGTCATAGACGCTGCAGTTTCTGCAGCTAGATTATCTAACTCACTAGTTGTAACTCCGTCATAAAGACCTTCAATAACACGCATTGAAATCTTTACTGGATCTACAAACTCACTCAATTCATAACATAACTTTTTTACCCTTGAGGTAATTTTGTCGAACATAACCGGTTCCTGACGGCCATCCCTTTTTACTACATACATACACTTATATATTTGATTTCCCAGTAGATATCCCCCTATTGAGAAAAGATTAGTTGGATTAGGCTTGAGCCTAAAACGATATTGTTTTATGATTCGCTTTCGCGAAAGCGGACTCAGGAGTACTCAACCTCCATTATCCAAAATGGTTTTTTACTAGAAAGATGCGTCAAAACTGATGGACTGTCCAGAGCCATCATCATTTTTATCTATTGCAACCCCTGCTTTTTGATATTCTCCCACTCGTTTTTCAAAGAAATTTGTTTTTCCTTGAAGTGAAATCATATCCATAAAATCAAATGGATTTGCTGTACCGTATACTTTTTCACAATGTAATTCTGTAAGTAAACGATCTGTCACATATTCTAAATATTGCGTCATTAAATTTGCATTCATCCCTATCAAACTTACAGGAAGTGATTCTGTAATAAATTCACGCTCTATGTCTAAGGCATTTACTATTATCTCTTTAATGCGTTCTTTAGGCACCTTGTTTACCAAGTGATTATTATGCAAGTGTACTGCAAAGTCACAGTGCACACCCTCATCTCTAGAAATTAATTCATTAGAGAAGGTTAGTCCTGGCATAAGGCCTCTCTTTTTTAACCAGTAAATAGAGCAGAAAGCCCCCGAAAAGAAAATCCCTTCTACCGCTGCAAAAGCGATAAGGCGCTCAGCAAAACTTGGGCTATCAATCCACTGTAATGCCCAATCTGCTTTCTTCTTAATAGCTGGAAAATTTTCTAAAGCATTAAATAACTTTCCTTTTTCAGTCTCATCCTTTACATAAGTGTCGATAAGAAGTGAATAGGTTTCTGAATGGATATTCTCCATCATAATCTGGAAACCATAGAAAAATTTTGCTTCTGAGTATTGTACTTCATTAACGAAATTTTCTGCAAGATTTTCGTTTACAATTCCATCTGATGCTGCAAAAAAAGCAAGAATGTGCTTTATAAAATAGCGCTCATCATCGTTGAGCTTTGTAGCCCAATCAGTAAGGTCTTGATGTAAGTCAATCTCTTCTGCAGTCCAAAAACTAGCCTCAGATTTTTTATACCATTCCCATAAATCGTGATGCTCAATCGGGAAAATCACAAATCTGTCTTTATTCTCTGCTAATATTGGTTCTACTGCGCTCATGTCCTTTTCTTTTTTGTTATTTTTTTATTCTTACCACTCGGGACTAACAAATATCAATAAAAAAGAACCTTAGCCTTCCAAATACCAAACATGGTTATTCACAAAGTTTTCAACACGGACTATTTTTTAATTTTCTTAGTTTTTTGTTAAAACGAAAATTTAATTATATGATTATAAAGTGTTTATAAAATTAAAAAAACTTTATCAACAAGTTTAGAAAAGTGGTTCAAAAGTCGCTTAGTAGGTGGATTTACAGTTCCTCACCTCGGGTTTTAATAACATTTTAATAACATTATTTGTATTAGAAAATCACTCTATTTTATAATCAGGAAACGACAACTTATGCGCATAAAAAAAGGATCGCTATTGCGGTCCCTTTTTTGAATTTTCGAATCCCCCAAAACGAAAACTGTAATTAACTAAAAGGAACGATTTTATTCCCTTACTTCGTTAACCTTAGACAAATATAGAAGAGATCTACTCCCTCAACAAGGGGTAAATGCCCCTTATAGGCATTTTCAATTTTGCAAATAAAAAACCTGAGTATGATTAATCAGGTTTTCTCTACTTATTTTCTTAAGAATAATGCATATTAGCCTTTCATAGAAGCCGTCATAAACTCACGATTCATACGAGCAATATTTTCTAGAGAAATTCCTTTAGGGCATTCTACTTCACAGGCTCCAGTATTAGTACAGTTACCAAAACCTTCTTCGTCCATTTGCTTCACCATATTCATCACTCGGTCTGTGGCTTCTACTTTTCCTTGTGGTAATAATGAAAACTGACTCACTTTTGCACTTACAAAAAGCATTGCACTTGAGTTTTTACAACTTGCTACACAAGCTCCACATCCTATACAGGTAGCCGCATCAAAAGCTGCATCTGCATCAGCCTTTTCAATAGGAATCGCATTTGCATCTTGTGTATTACCTGATGTATTAATAGAGATAAAACCTCCGGCATGCTGTATACGATCAAAAGCAGAACGATCTACCATTAAATCTTTGATCACTGGAAAACCTGCTGCTCTCCAAGGCTCTATAGTAATGGTATCACCATCTTTAAATTTACGCATATGTAGCTGGCAAGTCGTTACTAAACGATCTGGGCCATGTGCTTCACCATTTATAAACATAGAACAAGAACCACAGATTCCTTCACGACAATCGTGATCAAAAACTACAGGCTCATCTCCTTTATTAATAAGTTCATTATTAAGCACGTCCATCATTTCCAAGAAAGACATATCGCCATCAATCCCATCTATTGGGTATGTCACCATTTGCCCTTTAGCTTGGGCATTCTTTTGACGCCAAATTTCTAACGTTAGTTTCATATCTCTCTTTTATTTATAACTCCTTTGTTTCAACTCAATATTCTTATACTCTAGCCCTTCTTTATGCAACACCGCATCTTTAGGCTCTCCTTTATATTCCCAAGCAGATACGAATGTAAAGTTTTCATCATCACGTTTTGCTTCTCCTTTTTGAGGACCATCAAGCTCTATAGATTCTTCTCTAAAGTGTCCTCCGCAAGACTCATTTCGCGTAAGCGCATCTTTAGCAAACAGCTCTCCTAATTCTAGGAAATCTGCTACTCGAAGTGCTTTTGCTAGTTCTTCATTAAACTCATTCTGAGTTCCTGGAACACGCACGTCTTTATAAAAATCTTTACGCAAAGTTGCAATCTCTTCTATCGCAGACTCAAGATCTGCAGTGTTACGAGACATACCGCATTTGTTCCACATAATTTTCCCAAGCTTCTTATGGAAATAATCTACTGCCTTAGAACCATTATTATTAACAAGAGCATCTACTTGCTTACGTACATTTTGCTCTGCTTCTTCAAATTCTTTTGTATCAGTAGATATTGGTCCTGTACGAATATCGTTAGACAGGTAATCACCTATTGTATATGGCAATACAAAATATCCATCTGCAAGACCTTGCATTAATGCAGAAGCTCCTAATCGGTTTGCTCCATGATCTGAGAAGTTTGCTTCTCCTATAGCATATAAGCCCTCTACAGAGGTTTGTAAATTATAATCCACCCAAAGACCACCCATTGTATAATGTACCGCTGGATAAATCATCATTGGAGTTTCGTATGGATTTTGATCTACAATTTTCTCATACATTTGGAATAAGTTTCCGTACTTATTTTTTACAACTTCCTTTCCTAATTTTTTTACAACAGCTGCATCATTTGCATCAAGATGCTGTATGTATGCTTGCTCTTTACCATAACGCTGTATAGCACTAGCAAAATCAAGATATACTGCTTCTCCTGTTTTATTTACTCCAAAACCAGCATCACAACGCTCCTTAGCTGCACGAGAAGCAACATCTCTTGGTACTAAATTTCCAAAAGCAGGATAGCGTCGCTCTAAGTAATAGTCTCTATCATCTTCTTTGATTTCAGTAGGCTTCAACCTTCCTTCTCGAATTGCAATAGAATCTTCTTTTTTAGCGGGTACCCATATACGTCCATCATTACGTAATGATTCAGACATTAAGGTTAACTTAGACTGGTGATCTCCAGATACAGGAATACATGTTGGGTGTATTTGTGTATAACAAGGATTTGCAAAATGCGCTCCCCTTTTATGTGCTTTCCAAGCTGCGGTTACGTTAGACCCCATAGCATTTGTAGAAAGGTAAAAAACATTACCATATCCTCCCGTTCCTAAAACTACAGCGTGAGCAGAATGGCGTTCTATCTCTCCTGTAACTAAGTTTCTAGTAATAATACCACGAGCCTTCCCATCTACTTTTACTACATCAAGCATCTCGTGACGATTATACATCTTAATTTTACCACGACCTATCTGGCGATTCATCGCAGAGTATGCTCCTAATAGTAACTGCTGCCCTGTTTGTCCTTTTGCATAAAATGTACGACTTACTAGCACCCCACCAAAAGATCGGTTATCTAGAAGTCCTCCATAATCACGAGCAAAAGGAACTCCTTGTGCCACACATTGATCAATAATATTTGCAGAAACCTCTGCAAGACGATAGACATTAGCCTCCCGTGAACGATAATCCCCTCCTTTTACAGTATCGTAAAATAAACGATACGTAGAGTCTCCATCTCCTTGATAATTTTTTGCTGCATTAATCCCTCCTTGCGCTGCAATAGAGTGAGCACGACGAGGAGAATCTTGAAAACAAAATGCTTTTACATTATAACCAAGTTCTGCTAACGTTGCGGCTGCAGACCCTCCTGCAAGACCTGTACCTACTACAATTACATCTATAAGACGCTTGTTTGCAGGATTTACAAGGTTAATTTCATTTTTATAATTTGTCCACTTATCTGCTAGTGGTCCTTGAGGTATTTTTGAATCTAAAGCCATAGCGATTGTTTTAGTGAGCTAATTGATTAAAGTGATGATATAACGCAATAAAAATAAATCCTATTGGGATTAAAATAGCCCAAGTCTTGGTTACTACTCTCAGTGCTTTAGAGTACTTATTATTAAATCCTATAGATTGCATAGACGATTGGAAACCGTGAAGTAAATGCAACATTAATAGAATAAATGAAACAATATAAAATCCTACTCTTAAAGGATCTTCAAATTTATGAACTGTCTCAGTAAAATACTTATATCCTAAAGCAGGATTGTTAGGGTCTAAAAGACCTGTCATATCGCCATCTACATATTTGTGAGTAAGTTCAGGAATGAAAAAATCATAAAAGTGTAGTGCTAAGAAAGCAAGGATTACAAGACCTGTATAAATCATGTTACGAGACATCCAGTTTGCCGCTGCGCTACCTTTGTAATTTGCATATTTTACAGGACGCGCACTCCTATTTTGAAGCTCTAGTCTAATTCCCATTACGAAGTGAAAAATCACTCCAAAAATTAATACTGGCTGTAAACCTACCTGCACTAACCCGTTAGTACCCATAAAATGAGACCAGGTATTAAAAATCTCTGGAGATAATACCGAAGATAAGTTTATAATAAAATGTTGCGTAAGAAATACAACAAGAAAAAGACCTGAAAGTGCCATTGCTACTTTACGTCCTATTGAAGATTTTAATAATCCGCTCATTAATAATTTAGTTTGATATTATCCTATCAAAAATACGATTCAAAGCATGTTTTAACAAGCTTTAGACAATTTAATACCTATTATTTAGAATGGATTTAAGCAAGGATTTATAATGTTTAATGCGCTTTCGCGAAAGCACTAAAACAAGGCCATGAAGCTTGAACACTTTCAAAATATATGAAAGTTAAAGCCTGATTATTCTAGTTTATAAATTGAAAGATCTCGAAAGATTAAATCCTAAGAAAATATCCCCATCACCGAAATCTCCTCGCGCTTGGTTAAAAAATCCATTTTCGTAAATCGCCTGAGAATTTGATAAATGAATTTGAAAGACATGACCTCCCGTTTCTATCTCTACACCCAAGGCCAATGGGTTCTGAAAAACAGAATCTGACACGCGATTCAGGTGCAAACCATAGTCGGCTATAAGCGCAAAACGTTTATTTAATTTTAAACGTCCTCCTATACCTAGAGCAAATTGTGCATTGTCTTGGCCATCTTCTACCACAGTGTTGTCATACAAAAAAGTAGGAGCTGCTTCTAGAGATAGCCACTTATTAAACTTACGTGATACAAGTAACTGACTTGCATACCCTAGTCTATTTGAGAATGTTAGTTGAGGTAAAATATCTTGATCTAATTCTGTATTTACATTAACAATATTATACCCAACAATAGTAAAGGGATTGCCTTCTTCTTCTTGACTTACTAATCTATATTTTAGAGCAAGATCGTAAGTCTTGTTAAACCCAGATCGGGAAGTACTTATATTAAGCCAATCTGTAATTCCATATATAAATTGTATTCGTGCTGAGGCTTGATCGAGTCCTAAAAAATTATCCACTCCATCTCTTAAAGTGCCAAATCGATGTGAAATAATAAAATCTAACTGCTTTTTCCCAATAAGTTTAGTGGACTCAAGATTAACAATCTTCACTCCTTTAAAGACTGCAATCTCTTTTACTTTTTCAACGGTAATATCATCTTCTAGTTCGTCCAATAAATCTTCTTGAGCATACCCTATAGAAGTCAGTAAAAAAATAAAAATGTATAGATAATACCTCACTGTATTTGTTTTATAAATCGTTAGTTTGAAATAATAATTGCTTGGTCTATTCTCACTTCTTCAAGAAGGTCATCATAACCAATGCAACGTCCTTTTATGGTTTGAACAGTATTTACTAAAGCCTTTCTTTGTTCCTGAGTAAGTACTTCTGTAAGCGCCACAGAAACGCCCTTTAATGTAAGTGCATTTGCACTCGCAGATAACACCGTATCTTCTATTTGAATGACTTTATTGATGTAAGCAGACGTAGCTTCTTCTTGATTCGTTGCAAAAGCTTCCTTCAATGCAGTTGCTTTAATAGTAAAATCTGCAGTTGCCGCGCTTATATCTCTATGTTCCTGATATAAGTAGCGATAGCCTGAATATGCCAATACTAAAAGTACAAGGATATACACATAATGCTTCACTTTCATACTAAGCCTTTTTTAATAGGTCAAAATTTGCAGTAACCGTAATCGTTTTCGCAATTTTATTGCCTACTACTTTGGGGATTTTGATATCAAAATCTTCTGGTTTAACCTCAAATGTTGTTGCAAAAACAACAAGACCATCCTCCATTGACATTGATGCTTCAGCTTCAATATCTATAGTCTTCTCTCTAATGGTTAACTTCCCTTGAACCGTAAAGGTTTTTTGCCCTTTAAATGAACTATCAAAGTCAACAATATTTCCTCTAAAGCTGGCTTTTGGAAACGAAGTACTTTCTATATAATTCTCATTAAAATGCTCTTCCATTAAAGCATTTTCAAAACGAAAACCACGTACTAATGCCAGTGCAGCTATTTTGCCAGTAGCCGTATCAAGCACGGCAGTTGCACCATTGTGCGTTGCAGCCACTGGTTCAAAAGAGGCTACCGAAGCTTCAAAAGTTAATTGCCCTTCTTTTGTATATAACTTCTCCTGTGCGTTAATAACGCCTACAAGTAATAATGCAATTAATAGTAAGCTTGTTTTTTTAACTACTTTCATATTATTCTCTTTATCTAATTTTCCAAAAGCCCATCCTCTATCCACTGCATAATATCTGCAATTATAGGGTCTGGCAAATTACCGCTAGGCGGCATAGGGTTACTGGTGTTTGTCATGCGAATGATCATTCTGCCGCTCTCTGCCACATCTCTCGCGAGCTCGAAGTTTTGTAGTTGTATTCCTGCTGTGGCCTGAACGCTATTATGACACTCAATACAAGCACTATTGAGAATGGCTGCTACTCTATTATCATAGGTGACTAATTCCAAAGGGGGAGTATTGTCATCAATATCTTCTGCAAGTTCAGAAAGTGTATCAGATTCACAACTCATAAGTATAAGCATTGAAAATAGCACCACTAATAAGTTTTGGGATGTTTTAAGCATATTGCAACTACTGTTTTTACAGTAAAAATTCATGAATATAGGTTTCAAAATAAGTTTATGACTAGGTTAGTTAAGTCAGCAATAATCTTTCCATACTAGAAAAGTATTGAGAAATATACTACAGTAAGTGGAAATAAAAGCACAAAACTTACATATTTCTTCAATAAACTTCAACGAGAAATTAGATGTGGTTTTAACCAACATTTCCCTCTTGTTTCAATATCCGCCAACTAATATCCTGATTTTTAAAAGTTTCAATTCTTTTACTTCACTTCAAGAACTGTAGATGCTGTTTCCGTATTGCCACTACCGCCAAGTAAAACGAGGGTATACTTCCCTTTGGGCAGGTAATACTTACCATTAGTGGCTTTTCTAATATTGAGTTCATTATTTGCTTTTTCAAGAGTCTTCTTGCCTTTTTCTGTAATTGTCATATCATAGGCTATTACATCTAAACCTTTACTAGGCACTACAGGTATTCTTTGTAATTCTTTACCGTTTGCATCTTTTACCAGAAGCTCAAACTTTCCAGCATAGCTAGAAAAATAAGGGACGTCTACTGATGGCTCAAAAGCATCTTGCCACATACTAAAACTATTGCCCCAGCGTCTCGATTGGGAGACAGCAGCTACGTCATAAAGTGTTGTTCCGGTATTGCTATTTAAGGATTGTAGCGGCGTGATATCTGTTTTGTAAATACTTCTTCCGTGGGTTCCTAACAACAGGTGATTTTCTCTTTTTTGAATTTTTATATCGTGTGTAGCTACTGCAGGAAGTCCTTTGGCGAAAGCCTGATAACTACTCCCTCCATCCAAACTAACATAAGCACCATTATCTGTTCCTACATAAAGAACATTATCCTTTTTAGGATCTTCAACAATCACATTTACTGGTGACATTGGGATATTGCCAGAAATATTTTCCCACGTCTGCCCATAATTATCAGATTTATACACATACACTTTAAAATCATCCCAACGGTATCCATTAAGGGTTGCATACACGCGTTCCTTTTTGTGCTCACTCGCCACGACACGGCTTACCCATAAGTCTTGCGGCAACCCAGCGCTTAAATCTGTCCAATTCGCCCCTCCATTTTTGGTAAGTTGTATTTTTCCATCATCACTTCCTGTATAGATTACTCCAAACTCAAAAGGCGATTCACTTATGACAGCAATTGTTCCATAAGCTACATTTCCGTCCTT
>JALZVV010000077.1 GCA_023299935.1 Dokdonia sp. | reverse complement strand
ACCGCACGGTCTATAAAACTCCAGGTATGTGTTTGATTTTCTTTATTGAGCCTACGGTAAAAATTGATACTCCAGTTTTGTTCTTTTGCCTCCGGAAAACGCAAGGCATTGTATGGAATTTTAAACTCGGCATACCAGCCTTTTGTATCTGTAGAAATACGACAATCAAAAACAACATTAAAACCAAAGTCTTGGTCGTTTTGAGTTATTCTCTGGTCTCCAATCGTTCCTGCACTCGTAACATAAAAGCGCGTCTCATTAATGCCATCATCATAGGTGTTTAATGCAACTACAAAGTTATCTGCTTGCACAAATACCTCATCTCGCTGGCTAAACTGTCTAGCAATTTGATCTGGGGCATCGTGATAGAGGTAGGCAGCTATATAGATGGCTTTGTCATCATAAGCCATTTTGACTGCAGTTTGTTTGGTTTCTGGGATGACACCTAAATTACCTGGCTCAAACATCACAAAATCTCCTGAAGGCTCGATTGAAGCCCAAATGGCATCATCAAGTATCCCATCTATTTTAGGGGCTTTATTAATGCGATGTGCCTCTAAACTCCTGTCATTCTGTTGACCCATAAGCCCAAGACTATAGAGAAAGAAGAAGAATACAAAATGGGCGTTGCGCATAGGTGCTATTTACTATGGCAAAGCTACTTCTAGTAACAAGTCATTTTTATTAATTAAACGTTAAAAAGAATGAAAGTATTCATTTTATAAATTGTTTATTTTTTATGGAAATAGCACTTGTTTTCCTGTGTTTAATAGACTGGAAAATTATACCTTTATAAACCAGTAATAATAGCAATTGCAGCACAAGGTGTATGCTAGAATAATGAATTCATATGTCGTATAATAAGTTTGAAGAATATAATATAGAAGTTACAAAATCAATTAAGGATAGTTTTGAGTCTATTATAGAAGATTTAGGTGAGGATACAAAGAGAGAAGGTATTTTAAAGACACCAGAACGAGCATCTAAAGCGATGCAGTTCTTAACTTCAGGTTACGAGATGGACGCTGCTGTAATTCTAAAAGGAGCTATGTTTAAGGAGGATTATGACGATATGGTTATTGTAAAAAATATTGAATTATACTCTTTATGTGAACACCATATGCTGCCTTTTTTTGGTAAGGCCCATATTGCGTATATTCCTAATGGTCATATCGTTGGTTTGAGCAAACTTCCTAGAATTGTAGACGTCTTTGCTAGAAGATTACAAGTGCAAGAACGTCTTACTCACGATATTCTAGAATGTATTAATAATACTTTAAAACCTAAAGGCGTTGCTGTGGTTATAGAAGCGAGTCATATGTGTATGATGATGCGCGGTGTTCAAAAACAGAATTCTACCACAACCACTTCTGGTTTTAGAGGACAGTTTGAAAAGATTGAAACCCGTAATGAATTTCTCAAACTCATTAGTTCAGATTTGTCATAAACCAATAATGGCGTGCTAATTGCTTATAATGTAGTATATTTAATACCTTATGAGTAAATACAAATTATTATTTTTTGGTCTGTTAATTGACGCTATGGGAATGCTAACCTCGAGTTGGGTGCTTCCTATAATTGGTGATTTTGCAGATATTGTTTGGGCCCCATTAACCGCTTGGCTTATGACCCGTTTTTATAAAGGAAATGCCGGTAAGATTGCAGGTGTTGCTACCTTTATAGAAGAGATTATCCCTGGACTTGATATTATTCCTTCTTTCACCTTAATGTGGCTATATACCTATGTCATAAAAAGTTCTGAACTCTCAAATGTAATTGACATTGAAGAGGAGCCATAGGTATTTTTTTGATTATTAGTAGCTTATACTAACATCTTAATTTAAGGTCTTAGGAATGTAAAATTTTCTATATTTTTACAGAATTGCAACAAAACAACCTGCTATGTCTCAAACCCATTATATAAGTAATGAACTCCTTGATTTTAAGAAGATAAATACTATTATTGTACAGGAGCTGCTTCTCGAATTGAGCGAAGAAAGCACTCATAAAATTAATGCTTCTCGCGCTTACTTAGATAAGAAAACAGCAGAAAGCGATGTTCCTTTTTACGGTATTAACACAGGTTTTGGGAGTTTGTATAATGTAGAGATTCAAGATCATAATCTAACCCAATTACAAGAAAATTTAGTCCGCTCTCACGCTTGTGGGACAGGAGATTATGTGCCTAAAGAGATTGTAAAATTAATGCTGCTTCTTAAAATACAATCTTTAAGTTATGGGCATAGCGGGGTGCATATAGATACAGTACAGCGACTGATTGATTTTTACAATTTAGGCATACTCCCTGTGGTCTATACCCAGGGTTCTCTGGGAGCAAGTGGTGATTTAGCACCTTTAGCACATTTATCCTTACCACTTATTGGAGAAGGTGAAGTTTGGGATGGGGAGGAGGTCGCTTTCGCGAAAGCGCACCTAGAAAAATATAACTTTAAACCAATTACCCTAAAATCTAAAGAGGGATTAGCCTTGTTAAACGGGACGCAGTTTATGGCGGCCTATGGTGTGTATTCCTTAATGCAAAGTCATAAGCTATCGTATCTGGCAGATATAATAGGAGCATTGTCCATTGATGCATTTAATTGTAACCGCTCGCCATTTGATGCCTTAGTGCATTATGTGCGACCGCATCGTGGCCAAATTAAAACAGCAGAGCGTATATTGAGTCTATTGGATGGTAGTGAGATTGCTGCTTCCAAAACGAAAGAAGTACAGGACCCATATTCCTTTAGATGTATTCCGCAGGTGCACGGAGCGACTAAGGATGCAATACGGTATGCTTCTGGCGTTTTCAAAACAGAAATCAATAGCGTTACCGATAACCCTAATATTTTTGCTGAAGAAGATAAAATTATAAGTGGCGGTAATTTTCACGGACAGCCATTAGCAATTACTCTCGATTTTGTGGCAATTGCAATGTCAGAACTTGCTAGTATTAGTGAGCGACGCACCTATCAATTAATAAGTGGTTTACGAGGTTTACCTGCTTTTCTTGTAAATAATCCCGGCTTACAAAGCGGTATGATGATACCGCAATATACAGCTGCCAGTATAGTAAGCCAGAATAAACAGCTGGCTACGCCTGCAAGTATTGACTCTATTGTATCTTCTAATGGACAGGAAGACCATGTAAGTATGGGAGCAAATGCAGCTACTAAGCTCTTAAAGGTAGTTCAGAATGTAGAAACTGTCTTGAGTATAGAATTGCTAAACGCTTCACAAGCCTTAGACTTTAGAAAGCCACTAAAGAGTTCGCCATTTTTAGAAAGCTTTGTATCCTACTTGCGTGAGACAGTTCCTTTTGTAGATAATGATAGAGTCTTATCGTATGATATAAAAAAATGCAGAAACTTTTTACGGAATCTTTCTTTAGATACAGACGAGCTTTATACTTAAATAACAAGCACAGCCTTAATCCAATTTTTTGCACTTTCTAAAGTATCAAATTCTTCAAAAGGATGATTGAAAAATTGCTTTTCGAAGGAAAAATGAATACGTTTTTGTGGGTCATTCGAAACTACAGCAATCGCTTCCATGGTAGAAAATTTTGCAGTATAGGTATACACATTTGGGTCAATGGTATAAGAGTTTGTTCGATACGAAATATAGGCATATGGTTTGCCTTTAAATTGTGCGTTACAATACTCTAAGAATTGCATATTGTATTCTTGAGAAAAGACAATTCCTTCTTTCATTTCGGCTATGACAATCTGGTCTTCAATATAGACCTCTCCAAAGGAAAACTTCTTAACTTTCTTTTCCAATTATTATTAAATTTAGGGATTGAGATATAAATGGTTTTAAAACTAAACTTAAATGAATATTTAATAAGTGCTTATTTTTAAAAACTGTTTTTCTATTCGTTATTCTGTTTCTGCAGGGGCTCCTTTTTCTATGGTAATGGTAAGATCGTCAGATTTTTTATCCAAATCCATAACAATGGAATCACCTTCTTTAAGCTTAGCAGATATGATTTCTTCTGCCAGTGCATCTTCTATATATTTCTGAATGGCTCGCTTAAGTGGTCGTGCTCCGTAGTCTTTATCAAAACCTTTATCACTGATGTAATCTTTTGCACTTTCGGTGAGACTGAGATCATACCCAAGTTCTTTGATACGCTTGTATAATTTCGCAAGTTCAATATCAATAATCTGATGGATATGTTCACGTTCTAAAGCATTAAATACCACAACATCATCTACACGGTTTAAGAACTCTGGTGCAAAAGCTTTTTTCAATGCATTTTGTATAATACTTTTTGCATTATCATCGGCTTGATTTTTTCTAGAAGAAGTACCAAAACCAACCCCTTGACCAAAATCTTTTAGTTTTCTGGCTCCAATATTGGAAGTCATAATGATTATCGTATTTCTAAAATCAATTTTACGACCTAAGGAATCTGTGAGATAGCCATCATCTAGAACCTGTAATAGCATATTAAAGACGTCTGGGTGTGCTTTTTCGATTTCATCTAATAACACAACAGCGTATGGTTTCCTTCTTACTTTTTCGGTAAGTTGTCCTCCTTCTTCATAACCTACATAGCCTGGAGGTGCTCCTACTAATCGCGATATCGCAAACTTCTCCATATACTCACTCATATCAATACGTATGAGTGATTCTTCATTATCAAAAAGCTCTCTCGATAATACTTTTGCTAACTGTGTTTTTCCAACTCCAGTTTGGCCTAAAAAAATAAAGGAGCCTATGGGTTTATTAGGATCTTTAAGACCAGCGCGATTACGTTGTATAGCTTTGGCAACTTTAGCAACAGCTTCATCCTGACCAATCACACTATTTTTTATTGTAGCCGGCAGCTCAGCAAGTTTATTACCTTCTGTCTGCGCAATACGATTCACAGGAATCCCTGTCATCATACTCACTACATCTGCTACATTGCTTTCAGAAACTTCTTCCTTATGTAGTTTAGAATCTTCTTGCCATTTCTCTTGAGCAATGTCTAGTTCTTTTTCTAGATTCTTCTCATCATCACGCAATTTTGCAGCTTCTTCATACTTCTGTTTTTTAACTACAGAAGTTTTGAGTTCACGCACTTCTTCTAACTGTCTCTCGAGATCTAAAACTCTTTTAGGAACATCAATATTAGTGATATGTACACGAGATCCTGCTTCGTCCAAAGCATCTATAGCCTTGTCCGGAAGGAAACGGTCTGTCATATATCTATTGGTAAGTTTTACACAAGCCTCTATCGCGTCATCGGTATAGGTTACACTATGATGCTCTTCGTATTTCTCCTTAATATTCTGGAGAATCTCTATTGTTTCTTCTACAGAAGTAGGCTCTACGATCACTTTTTGGAAACGACGCTCTAGGGCTCCATCTTTCTCAATATGTTGTCTAAACTCATCTAAGGTTGTTGCACCTACACATTGTATTTCGCCTCGAGCGAGTGCTGGTTTAAACATATTAGACGCATCAAGGGAACCTGTAGCTCCTCCAGCACCAACGATAGTATGTATTTCATCAATAAATAAAATAATATCATCATTCTTCTCCAGTTCGTTCATTACTGCCTTCATACGCTCTTCAAACTGCCCTCTGTACTTAGTGCCTGCTACTAAACTGGCTAAGTCCAAAGTCACTACTCTTTTGTCAAAAAGAATACGGCTTACTTTGCGCTGTACAATACGTAATGCTAATCCTTCTGCAATGGCAGATTTACCTACACCTGGTTCTCCTATGAGTAGGGGATTGTTCTTTTTTCTTCTACTTAATATTTGAGAAACGCGTTCTATTTCTTTTGAACGGCCTACTACGGGATCTAGTTTGCCTTCATCTGCCATTGCAGTGAGATCTCTTCCAAAATTATCCAGTACCGGGGTTTTACTTTTCTTGTTGGTTTTGCTGCCACCGGCGGCGGCGCTAAACGGATTCTCTTTTGCCTCATCTTCTTGATCGTCACTAAACGATTCAGCCTTTATAGGCTTTATATAATCATCATCTTCATTTGCCATCATATGCTTAAATTGGTCTTTTACATTATCATAATCTACCTTTAGTCTATTGAGTAGCTTGGTAGTTGGGTCATTCTCATTGCGCAATACACAAAGTAATAAATGCCCTGTGTTTATCGATGAGCTTTGGAATAATTTTGCTTCCAAGAAAGTAGTCTTCAGTGCTCGCTCTGCTTGTCTCGTTAGATGTAGGTTCTTTTTATCGTTGCTTTGATTGCCTAAACTAGGATTTGCAGGGCTTAAAATCTCAACTTTTCTTCTTAAATGCTCTAAATCAATATTGAGGGCATCTAAAATGTTTATAGCTTTGCCGCTACCATCTCTTAATAAACCTAGTAATAAATGCTCTGTACCTATAAAATCATGACCCAAACGCAAGGCCTCTTCTTTGCTATAGGCAATCACATCTTTTACTCTTGGTGAAAAATTATCATCCATATCTCTGACTACTTTGGGGTTAGTTAAATTTAGTCCTTATAGTTCAAAAACTATTCCGTACTAACCACTTAGTGGCTAAAGTGGGAAATAACTAACAGTTTGCCAAGTTTAGGTCACTGTAGTTATTAAAAAAAATGGCTAAATATTGTTAATAAAAAATACGCTTTCGCGAAAGCGTACTCCCTTATAAAATCATCAAAATCGTTACATTGCTAGATAGTATTTTTAGAATAAAACTAAGTAAATTTATATGGCTGCAGGAGAAAAACTGATCCCGATTAATATTGAAGATGAAATGAAATCAGCCTACATCGATTATTCGATGTCGGTCATTGTGTCACGTGCCTTACCGGATGTGCGAGACGGTCTTAAGCCAGTGCATAGACGTGTACTCTTTGGAATGCACGAACTAGGTATACGGGCCAGTGGTGCGCACAAGAAAAGTGCAAGAATTGTAGGAGAAGTGCTAGGAAAGTATCACCCGCATGGAGATACCTCAGTATATGACACTATGGTGCGTATGGCTCAAGAGTGGAGTTTGCGTTATATGCTTATTGATGGGCAAGGAAACTTTGGTTCTGTAGATGGTGATAGCCCAGCGGCTATGCGTTATACAGAAGCCAGAATGCGTAAGATATCTGAGGATATGCTTGCCGATATAGAAAAAGACACGGTAGATCATAAGCTTAACTTTGATGATACACTTAAGGAGCCTACAGTACTGCCTACACGTGTGCCAGGCCTATTAATTAATGGAGCTTCTGGTATTGCAGTAGGTATGGCTACAAATATGCCTCCACATAACCTGAGCGAGGTTGTGGATGGTACGATAGCCTATATTGATAATAATGACATAGAAATAGATGAGTTAATGGAGCATGTTAAAGCTCCAGATTTTCCTACAGGAGGAACTATTTATGGTTATGACGGGGTGCGTGAAGCCTTTAAAACAGGTAGAGGACGTATCGTGATGCGTGCAAAGGCAAACTTTGAAGATGTAAAAGGGCGCGAGTGTATTATCATAGATGAAATCCCTTATCAAGTTAATAAGGCCGATATGATTAAGAAAACGGCAGATATGATTAACGATAAGAAGATAGAAGGGATATCTGCTATACGTGATGAATCTGACCGTAACGGGATGCGTATCGTATATGTATTAAAGCGGGATGCGATTCCTAACATTGTATTAAATACCCTTTATAAGTATACTGCTTTACAATCTTCTTTTAGTGTAAATAATATAGCCTTGGTAAATGGACGTCCTGAGATGTTAAATCTCAAGGATATGATTCATCATTTTGTAGATCACCGTCATGAGGTAGTGGTGCGTCGTACAAAGTTTGAACTGAAAAAGGCAGAAGACAGAGCGCACATTCTTGAAGGGCTAATTATAGCTTCTGATAATATTGATGAGGTAATTGCCATTATTAGAGCCAGTGCTAATGCAGATGAAGCAAGAGCAAACCTTATCAAACGTTTTGAGCTTTCAGAAATACAGGCTAAAGCCATTGTAGAGATGCGCTTACGCCAACTAACAGGACTAGAGCAAGACAAGCTGCGTACAGAGTATGAAGCTATAATGGAAACGATTAAAGACCTTAAGGCTATACTAGCAGACAAAGGACGCCGTATGGATATTATTAAGGAGGAGCTTCAAGAAGTAAAGTCCAAATACGGTGACGAGCGTCGTTCTGTAATAGAATATGCAGGGGGAGATGTGAGTATCACAGATCTAATTCCAGATGAGAAAGTAGTAATTACAATTTCTCATGCGGGATATATTAAGAGGACATCACTTACAGAATACAAAACTCAAAACAGAGGAGGAGTAGGACAGAAAGCATCTACTACGCGCAATGAAGATTTCTTAGAATATTTATTTGTAGGTACCAACCACCAGTATATGTTGTTTTTTACTCAAAAAGGAAAATGTTTCTGGATGCGAGTATTTGAAATTCCTGAAGGAAGTAAAACATCTAAAGGTAGAGCGATTCAGAACTTGATTAATATTGAGCCAGATGATAAAGTAAAAGCTTTTGTATGTACTAACGACTTGAAAGACGAAGATTACATTAATAGCCAATATATTATTATGGCAACTAAGAAGGGACAGGTGAAGAAGACCTCTTTAGAGCAGTATTCACGACCTCGTACCAATGGAATTAACGCCATTACCATTAAAGAAGGAGATGAGTTACTCTCTGCAAAGCTTACCAATGGAGATAGTCAGGTAATGCTCGCGGTGAAGTCTGGTAAGGCAATACGCTTTGAAGAAAGTAAGACCAGACCTATGGGAAGAAATGCTTCAGGTGTTCGTGGCATAACTCTTGCAAATGAAAATGACGAAGTCGTAGGGATGGTTTCTGTAAACGATACAGAAAGCAACATTCTTGTGGTTTCAGAAAAAGGATACGGGAAGCGAAGCAGTCTTGAAGACTACAGAATTACCAATCGAGGAGGAAAAGGAGTAAAGACCATTTCTGTAACTGATAAAACAGGAGGTCTGGTTTCTATCAAGAATGTAACAAATGATGATGATTTAATGATCATTAATAAATCAGGAATTGCCATCCGTATGGAAGTTGCAGATTTAAGAGTAATGGGTAGAGCAACTCAAGGAGTGAAGCTTATTAATCTTAAAGGAAACGATTCTATTGCCGCTGTCGCGAAAGTAAAACATGACGAAGACGAGCTAGATGAAGAAATCATAGAAGGAGCAACAAGCGAAAATTCACAAAACCAAACCACTGATAAACAGGATTCTAACGAAGAAGAATGAATATAATCAAGGGTTTGAATTAATTTAATTAAATTTATAATCCTTAATACTAAAATTAAACAATGAAAACTAGAATATTAATGATAGCGGCATTAGTTGTGACTACTATGACTTTTGCACAAAAGAAGGAAGTAAAAGCGCTTGAAAAGGCGATTAAGTCAGGAAGTTATGGTGAAGCCAAAACCTTAGTTGGAGCTGCAGATGCATTGCTTTCTTCTATGGACAATAAAACAAAAGAAAAATTCCTTTTATTAAAAGCGCAAGCGTTTTTAGGTGTTGATAATAAGAATATTGAAGATCTTCAAAAAGCTGCAGAAGCTTATTCAATGCTCAAGGATTCTGGTGTAGGAGCAGAGGCAAAAACTGGATTATCTAATACCATTGCAGCTATGGTAAATAGTGCAGTAGAAGATCAGAATAATAATAAATATGAATCTGCAGGTATGAAATTACAGGATGCCTACAAATTTAGTGATGATAATAAAGATTACTTATACTACGCCGCTGCAAATTTCTTAAACGGTAAAGACTATGCTAAAGCAAGTACGCTTTTTCAAGAATTACTAGATGGAGGTTATAAAGGACAACGTCAAGTTTTTTATGCTATAAACGCTGCCTCAGGAGAGAAAAAAGAATTTGGAGATAAGCAAGAACGTGATTTATTAGTATTGTCCAAAGAGTATATCAATCCCACGGAGGGATTAAGTGAATCAAAAGAAGATACTATCATAAACTATCTCATTGCCATTTATAATCAGGAAGGAGAGAGTGACAAGGCATTAGGGCTTTTAGATAAAGCAATAGCCAAGGATCCTACTAATTCACAGCTTTTACTCTCTAAAGCAAATGCCTTTTTAGGGATGGAAAAAATGGACAAGTATAAGGAGGTTGTTGAAAAAGTTTTAGCCTTAGATCCTAATAATGCAGAACTTACCTATAACCTTGGGGTAAGTGAAGATCAATTAGGAAATAAAGTTAAAGCTCGTGAATATTACGAGAAGGCTATTAAAATAGATCCAAATTATGCATCTGCTTATAACAATATAGCTACACTTATTCTGGTTAAAGATGAGAGCTTAAGAGAAGAAATGAACTCCTTAGGAACTTCTAATGCAGATTACGACAGATATGATACGCTCAAAGCACAACGTCAAGATTTGTATAGAGAGGCAAAGCCCTATTTACAAAAAGCTTTGGCAGCTAATCCAGAATATATTGGGGTGGCAAAAACACTTTATAATATACATGAGCAGTTGGGAGAAAATTCAGAAGCAGATGCGATAAAAGAAAAAATTGATTCTATGGAATCGGGGAACTAAATATAGTTTTCTTAATAAAGTAAAAAAGCGACTCGAAAGAGTCGCTTTTTTTATGGTAATGCATTGCTTTGAAATAATCTATTACTTCTCTACTCTCCAGAAAATAAAAGGGATTTCTATTTCTTCATTAGCTACTTGAGCTGATAGTGTATCATCAAAATAAGAATAGCTAATTCTTTTAGGGAAGTCGTGGGCAGGATTTTCGGCGAGGAGTGAAATGTTGTTATGTTCTGTAATGTTAAACCGTATTGGGCTTTCATTGCGGCCATAAACTTCTAAAAACCAGGATGTATCCTTCCTGATTATTCGCATTCGCTCATTAAAGGTAGTATCTTTTTGTTCTATAGTATAACCGTGCCCGAGATATTCTGAGGGCTTACTTATTATCCAATGTTCCATGGTAGTAATGCCCGGTTTGGTATTTGTACGTTCCCAATCACCAATTAGAAAATCAAATTCTCCAGTATTGATCGTTTCCTTTTGTTTTTCTAAGCAGGAAATACTAAATAGAATACATAGAAACATAATTAGTGTTTTCATAATAATTGTTTCTTTAGGTTATTGTTCAATTCTATAATCTATAGAATCTGTTTCTAGAATAGCATATTCATAATTATCTGACCAACCTGAAACTAAAGGAAGAATGGCACGTCTATGCGCTTCCCGTTTCATTCCTACTTTTTCAAGTACTTTAATAGATGCAATATTTCCAATTGCACAACCTGCTTCTATTCTATGCAGATGCAATTGATCAAGACCAAAACTGATTAAGGTTTTTAAGGCTAGTGTGGCAAAACCCTGGTTCCATTGAGAAGGGAGTAGTTTATACCATACCTCTGCGCGATTGTATTTAGCACTCCCTAGCTTTAGTCCAATGAGTCCAATGAACTTTTGGGAGTTAGATTTCTCTATTGCAAAGGTGTAATTCTTAATGGGAGTTTCTTGATGTGCTTGTATCCAAGGTGCAATAATGCTCTTAGTTTCAAGAATATCTTTTGGTATTCCTAATGCATTGTAGGCATCTACTTCTGGAAAGGAATGTAGTTTATGAATGTGCGATAGATCACCTTCACTAATTAAGCGCAGACGAATACGATTGGTTTGTATTAGGATAACTGTTTCTTTTTATAATGCCCTATTTTGTCCAATAATCTAAAACTAATAAATCATCAAGATGTGGTCCTAGTTCTTTTACGAAAGCCTGATGGTCAGGGTGTGGCAAATAAGCTGCCAGGCCAGCTTCATTTTCAAAAGTAGAAAAGAAGCAATGGGTAAACCCTTTGTTTCTCCCTTCAGGGCTGTTATTAAGTCCCCATTCTAGATCTTTAATCTCTTTTATTTTAGAAGGTAAAGCTACAAATGCCTTTTCTAAGGCATTAATAGTTCCTGGACTAGATGATTCTTTAAATTTAAAAAGAACCACGTGACGCAATACTTTTACATTTGTCTGCTGATCTGTATCATGTTTCACCTTCACTTTATTTTCTTTAGATGGCGCATCTACACAACCAACTAGGATCATTGAAAATAGGAGAACATATATTATTTTTTTCGTAACAATAATAAGTTTGTGATTTTTAAATGGACGACTAAAGATAATAACAATCAAGAGGTTTTGGTCGTAAAGTAGTATAATTTAAAGTTGTCACTTTAAAATGAGTCGTGTAGACTTTCGCGAAAGCGATATTTAATCATTTTTAAAGACATAGGCGTTATTAGAATATAGACTAATGATTTCTTCTCCTGCCTCAAGGTTATTTGCTTGTTATGCTTAGTGTAATTGCGTCGTTAAACGGGCTTTATGTCCTAGGCCATAATTCCTAAATTCTAGTTCTTATCCGGACAGGGATAATGTTTTATAAAAAACGCTCGTCTTCTCTTATTTCTAAGTCATTAATACTCGCGAATCGCTTTTTCATTAATCCATTTTCATCAAATTCCCAGTTTTCATTTCCATAAGCTCTAAACCATTTTCCAGAAAGATTGCGGTACTCATAAATAAACCGCACAGCAATTCTATTATCGGTATGGGACCAGTATTCTTTCTTTAGTTTATAGTCCAATTCTGCATCCCATTTGTGAGCTAAGAAGGCAACAATTTCTTCGCGTCCATTCAAAAATTGATTTCTATTTCTCCACTCACTATCTGCGCTATACGCAAGACTTACTTTTTCAGGATTTTTAGAATTCCAAGCATCTTCTGCCATTTGTATTTTTTGTTTGGCAGTTTCGATCGTAAAAGGAGGTAGAAGATGTTTTTGTCCCATAAACTTAGATTGTGTTAATGTCTAAAATATAACTATTTCTGAGAGAAAGGAAGTTTGGTTTTGGATACTTACAAAAGAAATATATTAGGATGTCTTTTATCTTGATTCTCTGTTAATCGAGTTTTATTTGTTAATCTCGAAATATTTAGAATAAACCTTGTCTATGTCGTAATCCGGAGAAATAATATGTCCTTGACCTTCAATTGTAAAAAGCTCAACATTTTTCACTTTCCCCTCTAACTTTAGCTTTGTTTTGTTATTTGAGTTTATCCAATCAACTTCGTCTAATTCTCCACCAGCTAATAATATGTTATAATGCTTCCACTCCTCTAAAACTTTATTATCACCTAATCCACCTGGAAATGTTATTATTCCTTCAAATAATTCAGGTCTTGCAGAAGCAAAATTGTAAGCAGCCAATCCTCCCATAGAGGTTCCTGCTACAATCCAATTATTTGTGGTTACTTTTTGGTTCTTTATTACGTCAGCGACCAATAAATTTATTTCATCACTATCCATTTCTGAAAGGGGTCTTCCTGATGGCCCAAGCGGCATGATAGTAATGTAGTCATCTAAATATTTAGAATCGAATAGTGTGTAATAACAATAATTCACGATTTTTTCATTAGCATTTCCTCCTGAAAGCCCCAGTATTACTCTATAACTCTTTAGGCTGTCATAATTTGTTGGATAAACAATTTTGTAGTTAAAACTTGCAGTATGGGTATATTCAAATTGTCTTGATTTCACATCATTTAATATACTGTCGGGCACTTCAAATTTTTGTCCATAGCTATTAAGACTTAAGAAGATAATAATGATGCAATAGGTAAGTTTTTTCAATGCTAATACTTTATTTGTGTTTCTAAAAATTACGGTTACTGGCATTATATAAGAACGGAATCGTGCATATAGTGATAAACTTTTCTAACAAATACAGGACCGTGTCTTGATTTTCAAAATAACCGTTCATAAATATAACCAAACTTTTTAACAAATTACAAGTCCAGGGACGTTATTCCCATTACCCTTCTATCTTAGGATCATATATAGTCTAATTTTGAATTCTGTTTTATGTTTATGACGTACAGGCAAAGCAAACTTTAAAATTGAATAGCGGCATTCACGACAAATAATAAAGCCATTTGTATCTTCTACATTATATAGGGCAATGGTTTAATCGATAATCATTTTTTCCATTAAGTGAACGTGAGCCTGCTATTTTTGATATTACTTAACCGTGAAAGTTAAATAGGGTAATAGATATCTTGTTTAATTAAATGAATAAAAAAGTCGTCTCCCTCAAAAAGGAAAACGACTCTTAAATAAATTAGGCAATAGTAATTAACTAGCCATCAAAACGGTATTTGCCGTGCGCTTCAATATCTGCAGCAATCTGGTTGCGCAATCCAATAATATTAGGTTGGTTGGTATATTTTGTAAAGCGTTTAAGCCCCATAAGCATCATACGTTGTTCATCACCTTCGGCAAAAGAGACAATCGCTTCCTTAGCCTTAGTCTGGATAATATCTACTGCGTTAAATAAATAGAGTTTAGTCATTGCGATTTGTGTAGCTTGACTTTCTTCACCATTACGCTTAGTGTTTTTCTCGGTTCTGAGGATAGCACTTTCAGACATGTAAATCTCTATTAAAATGTCTGCAGCACACATTAGTAACTGTTGATGTTTTTCTAGTTCTGTGCCGTACTGCTGCGCAGCTGCGCCAGCTACCATTAAGAATACTTTTTTTAGACGTTTTAATAAAGACTTCTCTTCAGAAAGTGTCTCAGAATAATCTGGAGTTTCAAAAGAAGGGATGCCCATTAACTCATCTTTTACTGCCATCGCAGGTCCCATAAAATCTACATGTCCTTTCATTGCTTTCTTGACCATCATCCCTACAGAAAGCATACGGTTAATCTCGTTAGTCCCTTCATAAATACGAGAGATACGCGCATCACGCCACGCACTTTCCATTGGAGTATCTGCGCTAAAGCCCATTCCTCCAAAAATCTGAATACCTTCATCCGTGGTATGTTGTACATCTTCAGATACGGCTACTTTAAGAATGGAGCACTCAATAGCATATTCTTCAACCCCTTTAAGCTCTGCTTCTTGATGCGTATTTCCATCTGCAACGCGCATAGCGATGCGGTCCTCAATATTTTTAGCGGCACGGTAACATGCACTTTCGTCAACATAGGCGTTAGTTGCCATTAGGGCAAGCTTTTGTTTAATCGCCCCAAAATTTACAATAGGTGTTTTAAACTGTACACGTTCTTTTGCATAAGTAGTCGCTTCATTAATCACGCGACGTTGTGCTTCAAGACAAGCAGCAGCTAGCTTTATACGACCTACGTTTAAGGCATTCATTGCTATTTTAAAGCCATTCCCTCGCTCAGATAGCATATTTTCTATAGGAACCACGGTATCATTAAAAAACACCTGGCGAGTAGAGGAGGAGTGTATCCCTAATTTTTTTTCTTCATCACCCAAGGTGATACCGTTAGTAGGATCATTCTCAACGATAAATCCTGTAATATTTTTATCGTCTTCTATGCGTGCAAATACAATAAAGACATTACAGAAACCAGCATTAGAAATCCACATTTTTTGTCCTGAAATCTTGTATGTTTTTCCATCATCAGAAAGAACTGCCTTTGTTTTTCCAGAATTTGCATCAGATCCTGCTCCGGGTTCCGTAAGACAGTAGGCACCAAACCACTCGCCAGAAGCTAGTTTAGGGACATACTTTGTTTTTTGTTCTTCATTACCATATAAAGTAATAGGCATCGTACCTATACCGGTATGCGCTCCAAAAGCGGTACTAAAGGATCCTGTCGCCCCAGATATATAATCACAAACCAGCATCGTAGAGACAAATCCCATTCCAAGGCCTTCATACTTTTCAGGTACTGCCACACCTAGTAAACCTAGTTCGCCGGCCGTACGCATCGTTTTTTCAGTATAGGCATAATCTTTTGCCTCAAAACGTTCCCAATGAGCCCAAAGATCTCGGTCTACAAACTCCTTGGTACTCTCACGCATCATGCGTTGCTCTTCGCTTAAATCTTCTAGCGTGAAGACGTCTTCACAAGCGGTTTCCTTTACGATAAACTGCCCACCACGTAGGATATCTTTTTCTGTTGCTTCTGCACTCATAATGTTATTATTATATGGTTTACGCTTGCGCGAAAATTTTATTTACTAGTAATTATTTAATTTGACTACTGATTACTAAAGGCTAATTCAAAAATTCAAAAACACCCGCAGCTCCTTGTCCAGTACCTACACACATGGTAACCATACCATATTTGCCTTGCATATCACGTTTGCGCATCTCATCGAATAACTGCACAGAAAGTTTTCCTCCTGTGCATCCTAATGGGTGTCCTAATGCGATAGCACCTCCATTTACATTTACGATTTCGGGATTAAGTCCTAATTCTCGTATAACTGCAAGGGATTGGGAAGCAAAAGCTTCGTTTAGTTCGATAAGTTCAATATCTTTTTGTTGCAATCCTGCTTGCTTTAATGCCTTAGGCACTGCGGCTACAGGGCCAATTCCCATAATGCGTGGTGGTACGCCAGCAGCGGCATAATTTACCATACGGGCAATAGGTTCTAGATTTAGTTCTTTTACCATATCCTCACTCATTACCATAACAAAAGCAGCACCATCACTCATTTGAGAAGAGTTTCCTGCGGTTACGCTTCCGCCTTGAGCGAAAACAGCTCTTAGTTTGGCAAGGGCTTCTTTATTGGTTCCTTGACGTGGGCCTTCATCTTTATGTACTGTATAGCTTTTAGTAGCTTTTTTGCTATTTGCATCAATATAGGTTTGTTCAACATCTATGGGAACAATTTGGTCTTGAAAACGGTCTTCGGCTAGCGCGCGTAGGGCTTTCATATGAGAATTATAGGCAAACTCATCTTGATCTTCACGGCTTACCTTATACTCATTTGCCACAGCCTCTGCTGTATTTCCCATTCCCCAGTAATAGTCTTCATGACCTGTTTTTACCACGGCGTCATAGTTAAGTTCTGGCTTAAACCCGGTCATAGGCACAGAACTCATAGACTCTGCACCACCAGCAATAATGCAGTTTGCCATTCCCGATTGTATTTTGGCGACAGCCATACCTATGGTTTCTATTCCAGAAGAACAGAAACGGTTTACCGTTACTCCAGGTACATCAATTACATCTAATCCCATCAAAGAGATGAGACGTGCCATATTAAGTCCTTGTGCTCCTTCTGGCATTGCATTTCCTACAATCACGTCATCAATGCGCTTCTTATCAAATTCTGGAAGCTCCTTCATGATATACTGGATGGTTTCTGCCGCGAGTTCGTCTGCTCTCTTAAAGCGAAAAACTCCTCTAGGTGCTTTTCCTACTGCTGTACGGTAGGCTTTTACGATATATGCTGTTTTCATTTTCCTCTCCCTTTCCCTCTCCAAAGGAGAGGGAGTTCTTGGGCTATTTTAAAATTAAACTTTAATTAAACCATCTAAATTCCTCCCCTAAGGGGAGGTTAGGTGGGGATTTAGTTACGAAGTGGTTTCCCTTTTTGCAACATATGCTGTATGCGCTCTAATGTTTTGCGCTCTGTACTTAAGGATAAGAAGGCTTCACGCTCCAAGTCTAATAAGTACTGCTCGCTTACACGCGATGGTTCTGATAAATCACCTCCAGCCATAACATAGGCCAGTTTGTTTGCAATTTTCTTATCGTGTTCTGAGATATAATTAGACGCTTCCATAGCGTCTGTACCTACTAAAAACATTCCTAAAGCTTGTTTTCCTAAAACTAAAACATCATTACGCTTTACGGGTTGTGTATATCCCATATCTGCCATTTGCCTTGCTACTGCCTTAGCCGTTGCAATCTGTCTATCACGGTTTACCACCACAAGATCTTTACCGTGTTTTAAAATATTAAGGTCATAGGCTTCGTGAGCAGAGGTAGATACTTTTGCCATTCCTATGGTTAAGAAATGTTCTTGCAATACATTAAGTTGTACATCGCCTTTATCAAATTTATCTGATGCTCTTAAGGCCATTTCTTTAGAGCCACCACCACCAGGAATAACACCTACACCAAACTCTACTAGCCCGATATATGATTCTGCAGCAGCAACTACGCGATCTGCATGAAGTGTCATCTCACAACCACCTCCTAAGGTCATCCCGTGAGGAGCTACAACTGTTGGGATAGA
>JALZVV010000076.1 GCA_023299935.1 Dokdonia sp. | reverse complement strand
TGGTAAAGGGTTATTCTTAGCAAAGAGCAGTTGAACAAAGCTTTCTTTCATAACAAAGTATCTTTCGAATTATAGTGCAATTTTGTAGAGTATTGTTGTGCACTTTTTTTAATTTCTATTACCTCTTGAGCAATTGAAGAATAATCTAGAAGTTTTTCATCGATAGTAACTCTCTTTTCTGTCTTTTTCCAAAATGGGTATAGCCAAAACATAGATTCGCTTAATACGTTAAATCCTCCATCTTTTCCTTCAATTTCTATTTTGATTTTATATATCTTCTTTCTTTTAATAAACTCCGTTCTTCTTTTCCTTTTTGTCAATAAGTTGAAAAAATTCTCAACAGCCTCAGCTATAAATTGCTCTTCATTAAAGTAGTGTCGATGATTAATTCCATAACCAATGGTCAGTTCGAATTCATCGCAAGAAATCCAAATACCAGATTCGCCTATTCTTAAATGATTTCCGCCCTCAGATTCCTTAATTGCCTTTCCAAATTGATTAAGTAAAAAGACTTTAATTTGGTTAAATGTTTCTTGGTGCTGTTTCATTTTTCTAAAAGACAATAATAAGCTTAAATAACATTCATTTCCCTTTACTTAAAGATAGCCAAAAAACTCCTCGTTAAGAGTTTGTTGGTAATCTTGGAGGGGGTAATAATGGTATTACAAGGAATTATTCAGAGTATTACCATTGTGGTAATTATTTTACGATAATTTCTTTACCCATTATAGCTATCAAACTTATTCCCGAAATTGAATATAGGGTAATAATGATTATTAAAAACCCTGTCCAGTCGAATTTCAATAAAAATTTGAGTCCGTAAATCAATGTTACCAGAATCAGTATTATGCTCATTAATCCGATTGATTTTTTTAGGACCTCCCCTTTTTTAGCGAGATATGGGAACAGAGATAGAGTTATTATTGTCAGAAATATGAGAGAGGTTACTATAATTTGTCTCAAATTAAATTCTGCATTCTCTCTCATTCCCATAGATCAAATTAAAGCCAATAAAAGCTGCCCAACCAATATTATTGAATAGATTACTAATGATAATTTGTATTTCATTACGACTTTTTTAATTGTTGAAAAATGCCTGTTTATTATCCCCTCTCCTAAATTAGCAAAAAGCAGCACAACGATAGGAGTTTGTTGCAATCTTGGAGGGCATTTTTGTAAGATGCAGAATTATTTTCAAATAACGTTAGTCTATGTTATTATTCAATTTCGGTCAATATATAATCTTCTTTTTCATATTCAAATGTTGATAGAAGGATGTCTTTCCCAATTCTCTTTTTTAACACAAATGGTGGATAAATATTTGTAAAAAGAATGTCAAATCCATCTTTGTTTATTCGTTCCCACTTTAGTTCCGAATTCCCTATTTTGTAATTATTACTAGTATAGACAGAGTCATTCACAAAATGAATCGTGTCAGCCCATCTTCTATAGTTGCGTACGAAGCTTTTTCCTGTTAATTTAAATTCAGGCGTTTTGTTTTTAAGTGAGTCAGCTAGTCGTTTGTATACTCTATTCCAGCCACTGTTCAATCCATTAATTACTATACTATCATATGTCAATGATTCAATGACATCTGATAGATAAGGTTCATTATTGGCGATAACAAACTTATTTCCTTTAAGTTTGAAAATATCGGTTCTCTCATAGTTAAATAATTGATATTTAAACTGCTTGAAGTTAAAAGTATCCTTGTTAAAAGTAAAAATTTCATTGAAAGGAATTCCAGTGGCAGCTTTAACTAAACGGTCATCTTCATCATATTTATATGCTGAAATCCAAGTGCCATTAAGTTTCGTGCCCATTTGGCAAGATGTCAAAAACAAGGTTAGAATTATTATGTAAATCGTTTTCTTCAAAATGTGACCAGACTCAAAACAATAAATATATGTTTTTATGAACTATCTGTATGCCCTATCTATGATATTTATCCCATTGCCTATCTTTATAAAAAAAATCAAAATGAAAAGATTCCTTTCGGTGCTAGTTCTTGTCCTTACCTTAAGCAGTTCCCTCTTCGCCCAAACGCCCAAAATAGAATATATCGCCCACGCCGCTTTTATACTGGAGTCCTCTCAAGGCACTCGCGTGATTATAGATCCTTATCATAGTTATAAGCAAATGGGATTTACCTTTCCAGAAGCTATCGCAGCAGATGCGGTCTTGATTACCCACCCGCATTATGACCACGATGGGAGTCAGTATTTTAGTAAAAACACACCTATCTATAGGGATGTGGGACGGTATCAAATCAATGATATCCAGTTTTACGGAATCTCTAGTAAGCACAGTTTTGCAGAGCAAATAGGCAAGTCTGGGAATCAAAACTACAACACCATTTGGGTGGTAGAACTGGACGGTGTGCGTATTGCACATCTAGGAGATAATGGCGTGCCTTCGGCAGAAGAAGTGTCACTATTACAAGACGTAGATTATATTATCGGGCATCCTCAAGATGCCTATTATTCCTTATTTACAGATAAGACCTATATCCCTAATCACTATTTACTTCCGGAAGTGACTAAGCATACCAACTGGATGAAACCTGTTGCAGGCTGGTTAGAAGGAAAGTCGGACGTTAGTAAACTAGAAAGCAATAGCTACACACCTACGGTAAAAGATACGGCAGGAAAAATTCTGGTGTTTCAACCTTCTCCTTTGGTGCAAGAATGGTCTCAAGACTATTATGATGCGCTAGCGGCTATAAGTGCAGGCTATGCTAGCTATAAGGAAACAGAGAATCTTGAGGAGGCAGTAGCGTTTATGGACAAGGCGATTACCCTAGCTCCTTTTGTGATGGATGGATATTATAGCAAGGCAGTTTTGCTTTCGCGAAAGCAAGAAAACACTAAATTAATTTCGGTATTAGAACACGCCTTTAGTGCGGTTCCAGATGTAGATTGGGGTACTGAGGCCAAAGCACGAATCCTATTAGCAAGGGCTTATGCTGCCACAGCTAATACGACACTTGCCTACAATCACTACCGCTGGTTACACAGGCACCAGCGTATTGCAAATACCAACGACTTAAAAGAAGCGCAGGAGTATATCACAACCTTTGAGGCAAAAGACTAGGGTGAGTTTACTCTTTAGTAATCTTTGTCACCTCTTCTTCTGTAACGATGCTCTCACTGGAATTGCCCCAATTATTGAGGATGTAGTTCATGACATCTGCGACTTCGTCATCATAAAGGCCTAGTTCTGCCATAGCGCTATTGTAGGTCACTCCGTTTACAATGATTTTTCCAGATTGACCATATTTTACTACGCCTATGGCGGCCGCTCTTTTTTCTGGTGTTAACCAGTCTGATGCCGCTAGCGGCGGAAAAGTTCCGGGCACACCTTCTCCCTTACCTAAATGGCATTGAATACAGTATTCGGTATAGATTTCTGAACCACGTTTCATACTTTCGGAGAGCGGGTCTTGTGTAATATAACTAGCGTCTTCTGTACTTGCATACTTCTGGCTGGCTGGCACGAAAGCCAAAAGAGCCAAAGCACCTCCTAAAATTAAAAAAGATATCGTTTTCATTATTTCTTTACGAGTCTAAGTATTCCTTTTCCCTCAACACCTATATATACAAAGCCGTCTGGTCCCATAACTACATTACGTACACGACCTACTTCTTCTACTAATTTTTCTCGCTTTACGACCTTGTCTTTTTTGAGCACGACAAGTTCTAAATATTGGAACTTGAGTGAACCCGCAAGAATATTGCCTTCCAGATGTTTGTCTTTACTGCCAGCTACAAAAGCCATTCCAGAGGGAGCAATAGACGGCACCCAATAATATACCGGCTGTTCCATTCCTTCTTTTTCTGTGATTTCTGTAAATGTGGTTCCACTATAGTTAATACCATAAGAAATTACGGGCCAACCAAAGTTTTTACCTGCCTGCGAGATATTAATTTCATCGCCTCCTCGAGGGCCGTGTTCGTGCAGCCAGACTTCGCCCGTTTTAGGATGCACAGCCATTCCTTGCGGATTGCGATGTCCGTATGAAAAAATAGCTTCTCTTGCGCCACTTTCTCCCACAAAAGGATTGTCTTTAGGGATACTCCCATCCAGATTAAGTCTATAAATTTTTCCACCATCTCTTGTAATATCCTGTGGATTCTCATCTCTCGCCCCACGGTCTCCTATCGAGAAATAGAGATGACCCGTATCATCAAAAACGATACGAGATCCAAAATGATGTCCTTTGCGGGTGTTGGGGCCGCCTTTATAAAGTACTTTTTGATTGGTGAGTTGGTCGCCTTCTAAGGTCGCCATCATCAGAGCAGTATAAGCACCTTCTCCTTCGCCCTCGGGAGAAGAATAGGTCATATATATCGCGTTATTGTTTTTAAAATCAGGATGCAAGCGCACATCTAGCAGTCCGCCTTGACCGCGACTTACCACTTCTGGCACACCCTTAACTATCGTTTTCTCTCCGCTTTTGGTACGTATTAGTGTTCCACTTTTTTCTGTGATTAATAAATTTCCATCAGGCAAAAAAGCCATTCCCCAAGGATTCGTAAGTTCAGGAATCACTACTTCATAGGTGTAGTCTGTATTGGAGCTAAGCGGCACATCATTCTCTCGAGTTTCCTGAGCACAGGCACTCCCCATAAGAAGGAGTCCTAGCAGGTAAGTAGTTAAAATCTTCATTAGAGTATATTTTAATGGAAAATTACGCAATAATTTTAGAATGGTTGCAAAATCTGTTCCGCGATACATTTAGGTGATAAATTGAGTGTTTTTCTTTATAAGTTGTTTGTAAGGAAACCGCATAAAAAACTACTTTTGTAAATCACAGGTGAAGGCGTGTTGTACGCTTTCGCGAAAGCATAACAAAAATCATGGAAATAGAACACGTAAAATGCCTGATTATAGGTTCAGGACCAGCAGGGTATACGGCAGCAATTTATGCAGCAAGAGCAAATATGGCACCCGTGCTATATCAAGGAATGCAACCGGGAGGCCAACTTACAACGACCAATGAGGTTGAGAATTTTCCTGGATATCCAGATGGAATTACAGGACCTGCTATGATGATAGAATTGATGAATCAAGCACAGCGTTTTGATACTGATGTGCGTGATGGCTGGATTACTAAAGTAGATTTTTCTGGTGATGTGCATAAGGCGTGGGTCAATGGTGAGAAAGAAATTCATGCAGATACTGTTGTTATTTCTACTGGAGCGAGCGCAAAATATTTAGGATTAGAATCTGAGCAGAAGTACCTTAATCTAGGTGGCGGAGTATCTGCTTGCGCGGTTTGCGATGGTTTCTTTTATAGAGGACAGGAAACAGTAATTGTAGGTGCTGGAGATAGTGCTTGTGAAGAAGCGCATTACTTATCTAAACTGTGTACTAAGGTAACGATGCTTGTGCGTCGTGATGAGTTTAGAGCTTCTAAGATTATGGCGGCTCGTGTTAAAAATACAGAGAACATTGAAATCCTTTTCAATACAGAAACCGAAGAAGTATTAGGTGACGGGCAAGTCGTAACTGGTGTGCGTGTAAAAAATAATCAAACTGGTGACCAACACGATATTCCAGCAACTGGATTTTTTGTTGCTATAGGTCATAAGCCTAATACAGATATCTTTAAAGACTATCTAGAACTAGACAAAACAGGATATATTATTAATAAACCAGGAACGGCGCATACTAATGTGCCTGGTGTTTTTGTATCTGGAGATGCGGCAGACCACGTATATCGTCAGGCAGTTACTGCTGCAGGAACAGGGTGTATGGCTGCTCTAGATGCAGAACGTTATCTAGCGGCAAAAGAAAGTGTGGTAGAAGCTTAAATCTAACATATAGTATTATAGAAAACCCTTTGGAGTATCGCTCTAGAGGGTTTTTTGTTCCTCTTTTTTTGCTTTGCCTATCTGCACTCGCAGATACACCAAATAGATAGCGCTAAGCAAGACAAATAAAAAAACAGTGATGATACTAAACTCTATAAGGCTAGTGCTTAGCTTTGGATAGGGAGCATCATTGTCCAGAAGGTATCCTATCCCTGTTAGGGCTATAGACAGGAGGAAAATCAATCCTATATTCTTGAGATAAGAGCGCAGCATAGTTTTAGTATTTATAGTAAACGAAAAAAGCCTCGATATCGTATCGAGGCCCTTCGGTGCATATCAAGAGCAGTGATTGCACAAACTATGGTTCATTATTCCTTAGCAACTACGCTTCCGCCAGACACGCTTTTTTTAGGTTTATCTACTTCTTTTGGGCTTCCCCAGTAGTCTATATCTCCACCGCTAGAAGCACGAGCTTTTAATTTATCTGTTACCATAAGGTCTATAGCACCACCGCTGGAGGCTGTGGCATCTGCATATTTAGCTTTTAGTTCTTTGGCTCTAATATTGCCACCGCTGGAAACAGCTACATCTAGATTTTCTGTACTTCCTGCAATGATAATACTCCCACCGCTACTTACGCCAGTGTCTATATTCCTAACTACTGCAGTAGTTTTAATACTCCCTCCACTGGAAGCATCCAGATCAAGTTGTTCTCCTTCAAGTACTTGTTGGGTACTAATATAAGCACCGCTACTTGCACCAATACCTTCTAGGTTATGTACATACGTAACATATACTTTTTTTGAAGTTGCAGAACGGATATTGTCTTCGCAGTATACTTTAAGCGTGCCGTTTTTTACGTAGATATCTGCCGCTTCAATTAAGTTCTCATCGGCTTCTACAATAACTTCATAAGCATCACCTTGTGCTAATATAACTTCCCAACCATTGCCCGCAGTTACACGGTCAAAGTTTTCTGCGATATTAAAATTTTCTGTTTGAACATTGCCATTGCCGCGTATTTGACCAAAAGATATGTCAAAAGAGCAGGAGGTCATTAAGAGTGCTCCCAGGAGTCCGATAATAAATTTGATTAATGTTGTCATGATGGATTGGTTGTATTAATTAAGATTGATTGATGGTACAAATGTGGGTGTAATTACGCTTTGGCGAAAGCAAAAAACACCCAACTGTATTATTTTAGTACTGAATTGTTTAGTTTAGATTACCTATGGTAAAGGGAGTAAGTGCCCCCGCACTATAATCACGCATAAAACCGATATCATTTTTTTCTAAACCTTTAGACCAATTAATGGTTTTACCGCTAAAACCGTCATTGCAATCTACTTCTAGCGATAACTTTTTGATACGACCTCTAGAGGTGAATTCAGAACTCGAATAATTCATATCTATATTTTTATCGCGTTTGAGTTGTTTTCTTATGTTTTCTAACTCGTTTCTAGTAGTGAGTGTTCCAATAGTAAGACGCACTTGTTCTTTAGTAATAATAAGCTGGGTAGCAGAACTATCATTCTCCCAGTCTGGAGTTCTGTTTTGTTCTTCATAAGAAGCATACTGCCACTCGTCTTCCTGTGGTTTAGACTCTTGATTTGTGCAGGTATCGCATACGAATGCATTATTCTTAAGTACTAAGTACTTCTCTTCATCTCCATTATTGAGAATATCGCGATAGCGACTATCATTACGGTGATAGCTGTAGGTATTTTTATCTGCATAGAGTATCGCCCCTTCTGGCAGGTATAGGATTACTTCTACTTCCTGGTCTCTATAGCGTTTTCCTTCTTTGGTGCTAAAAAAGCCATCTAGGGATAAGGCATTGTCTGTAATTTCATAATCATAATTTACATAAGCTGCTTCTTCTTTGGCGGCGGTAAAACTGGGGCCATCTGCCTCTTTTATGACCTTAAAATAGCCCGTAGAATCTTGGGTTTGTCTTACAATAAGACGTATGTCACGATTCACATAGATACGTTCTCCTAAGTCATTAGTACGACTCACAGAATTTCCAGAACGCCCTAGAGGGATGTCATAGGCTTCGCTTGTACGCATACTCAGATTTAAGGTATCTCCAGCTGTAATATTGAGACGTTCTTCTGTGGTGACTTTGCCACTAAAAGAATGTTCTGTAGCCTCCCGTATCCCTATAACTCCGAGACCTATCACAGAGACTAACCATAATCCCAATAAGGTAAGTTTTGCAGTAAGTGGCATCGATTTTAGATTAGAAGTAAGAATTTTTAATCCTAAATAGAAAAGGAAGAAAAACGGAATTCCAATCGCAAAAAACACTAATAAAGAGGTAAGCCAAACAGGAGCTCCTGCAGGATAGACGATATTGTCAAATCGCTCCAAACCGCCTTCATAAAAAATATCAAAAGTACCGGCAGAGATTAAACCAATAAAAAGACCGATAACTACTGCCGCTCCAGAAATAATGAATATAACTCCAAATATCTTGGCCATTATTTTTAGAAAAAACATAATGACATTGCCAATAGCTCCAAAAAAACCTTGAGTCCCTTTTTTGATCTTATTACCGTAGGCATCATAGTCTACATTTTTAACCGCGTCAGAAACATTTTCAAATCCTTCTTTTACTTTTTCTTGGATGTTGTCAATGTTTATTGCCTTTCCCGACATCGAGAGTTTATCTGCGGTGCTTGCTGCTTCAGGTATTAATACCCATAACAATATGTATAAGAATATTGGAAAACCTACTCCAGCGATTACGATAAGTACTAAAGCAAGTCTAATCCATAAGGAGTCTATTCCAAAATAGTGACCTAAACCGCTAGATACCCCACCTATATAGGCATTATCTACATCTCTGTATAGTTTTTTACCACTGCCAGGGCGTTCTGTTCTTGTTTTTTGAGAACCAGTAGATGCATCTTCAAAAATGTCATCATCTACCATATAATCTTCTGGCTGTCCCATAATGGCAATCACCTCATCTAGCTCTGTCATTCCTATGACTTGACGGTCGTCTTTAATTCTGCTAGAAAATAGCTCGGCGATACGGGCTTCGATATCTGCTATAATCTCATCTTCTCCATTGACGCCTTCAAATGAACGTTTAATGGCAGTGAGATAACGCTGTAATTTGGCGTATGCATCCTCGTCTATGTGGAAGAATACACCTGCTAAATTTATGTTTACTGTCTTGTTCATTTTTTTGATTTTTTAGTGGACGTTACTACCGTTACTGCGGTCTGTAATTCGTCCCAAGTGGTGGTGAGTTCATTTAAAAATAATTGTCCTGTCTCCGTTAGTCCGTAGTACTTACGTGGGGGTCCACTGGTAGATTCTTCCCAGCGATAATTGAGCAAGCCTGCGTTTTTTAATCGGGTCAGTAATGGGTAAATGGTACCCTCTACGACCAGCAGCTTGGCGTCCTTGAGCGTGTCAAGGATTTCTGCTACGTAAGCATCATCGTCTTTTAAGACGGATAGGATGCAATACTCTAGCACGCCTTTACGCATCTGTGCTTTGGTGTTTTCAACCTTCATAGATTTTCATTTTAATGTGCATTAAACTCTTCGTTTTTTGATTGATGTGGATAGCTCTTATAGTGTTGATTTTTACGCTTTCGCGAAAGCATATCCAGATTGATTGATGAATTATTCTTTAGGACGCAGAATGTCTTCTATAGGACGGTCTGTGTCTTCTTGTTCTGAAATTGTACTTTTTATAAAATTAATGGATAGAGGATAACTAAAATCCTCTCCCTTAGAAGCCTTGATAGCCGCCGAAACGACATTAATGATTTCAAAAAGGGCAAGCCCAAGGATAAGTATACCCACCACTATGGCAATAATAAGCAGCGTACTTAAACTGGCAACATCGCCATTAGACTGCAGGTGACCGTTAAAAAAGAGCTCGGCATCAGAACCCTCTAGCTTAAACACTTGCCACACAAAAAAAGGAATACTAATAACTACTAATGCTATGGTGTATAATAAGGTGCTTAACTGAAAGTTAATTGCCTCCCGACCATTCTTATCTACAAAGCCAGATTTGTTTTTTTGCACACTCCATAAAATAAGAGGCGCTATAAAGTTGCCAAAAGGGAAAAACCATTTTGCAAAGGTGGACAAATGTATGAATGTACCCAGGTTTTTTTGATGTGTGGTTATTGCAGTTTCCATGAGTTGCTATTTTCTTATGCAAATATATGTCTTAAAAAAGGTACTTTGTTACGCATAGTACTAAAATTTAACATTTAATTAAGAAATGTAAAAATAGCAATATTTGCTCTCATTACAGTTATAGTGGAAGTTTTGAAGATTTTTAGGTGCTCTTATAAAATTGTTAAGTTGATGGTCTGATTAGAAGATGGGCGGGATGATTTTAGCGATTTTCGAATACCGAATCTTGAATGTTGATTACCGAATGATGAAATTTTTATTATTTTCTTGAGCCCTGCTTGCTAATATTGCAAACAACCAATTCCCTTTTTCCTATTTTTGTTTTAAAGCCTGCAATATGATATTCCCAAGTCCTTCTAAATTTAATATGTATACCATGTTTAAGCTTCCCGCAGCTTGGTTAACAGGTGTGCGTCTCAAGAAAATTGATGCAGAATCTGCTGAGGTATCGGTAAAGCATCGTTGGATAAATCAAAATCCTTTTAAAAGCATGTTTTGGGCGGTACAAGGGATGGCAGCAGAGCTTGCAACAGGTGCTCTTGTTATTGGATACATTAACCATTCTGGTAAAAAAATATCCATGTTGGTCGCTAGTAACAACGCAGCCTTTACAAAAAAGGCAAAGGGTAGAATTAGGTTTATATGTAATGATGGTGACAAGATTAATACAGCCATTGATAAGGCTATTGAAACGGGAGAAGGACAGACTTGCTGGATGAAAGCGATAGGGACTAATAGCGAAGGGATTCAAGTATCAGAATTTAATTTTGAATGGACGGTAAAGCTTAAAGGATAATGATTGGAGATTGGAGATTAACGATTGTTGATTGTTGAAAAATGAATGATGATTTTTTAATGATGCGTATATAGGCTTGGCATATTGAGGGGGTTGAGTGATTTTTCGTACCGTAGTGGAGAAAAATGGTATCGAAACCACAGCTGCTTGGAGGTAAGTCAGTAATGGGAGAAGAGAATCAAGACCCACCAACCACGACTTTTTAAACTGTTGAATAATGAATAACGAATATCAAATGTTGATTAACGTATGATTAAGTTTTGTAATGCCACTTACAACTAAAAGCCAACAGCTAATGACGAATTGCTAACATTCCCAGAACAAATCACCGCTTTCTAATTTCCTTTTTCTAATTTAGTATTTCAAGATATAATTATGAACTACATTCTCTTTGACGGTACTGTCCGCAATCAATTATTACCTTTTACGTATACCAGGCCTGTTGCAGATATTAGAGTGGGAATACTTACTATTCGAGAGAAATGGGAACATCATTTAGGCTCTACAACTTCTACCGTTACAGAAGAGTATTTAAGTGATAAATGGCCTATGGTTGAGTTTCCTGAGAATGTAATGATTAATGCTTCTTATTTGCCTACTTCTAACTTGGTTAAGATCATTGTAGGAATGACAGAAGGGCAAGCGATATTTGATGGAGAAGAAGTTATTGCGTTTTATACTAAGGAAGAAGAAGAGGTAGATTTTGATAGCTATGAGTGTATTGAGTATACTTTTAAAGATATTTTTAGAATAGAACACACCTGGGATATTTTCTCAAAAAACGGCAGTGCCATACAAGAAGATTTTGAGTTACTAACGGCAGGAAGAACTTCGCAGCCTATACCAGAATCGGTGCATTGTATAAATCGTGAGCAGATATTTCTGGAGGAAGGAGCAAAGATTCAAATAGGTGTGCTTAATGCGACCAATGGTCCTATATATTTAGGAAAAGATAGTGAAGTGATGGAAGGTTCTATTATTAGAGGTCCTTTTGGTCTAGGTGAACACAGTCAAGTAAAAATGGGGGCTAAGATTTATGGGCCAACCTCTACCGGGCCGTATTGCAAACTAGGTGGTGAGATTAATAACAGTGTATTCTTTGGTTATTCCAGTAAGGGTCACGATGGCTTTTTAGGAAATAGCGTGCTTGGAGAATGGTGTAACTTGGGTGCAGATACCAATAATTCTAACTTAAAG
This sequence comes from Dokdonia sp., assembly GCA_023299935.1. Classification (GTDB taxonomy): domain Bacteria; phylum Bacteroidota; class Bacteroidia; order Flavobacteriales; family Flavobacteriaceae; genus Dokdonia. The sequence goes on along the minus strand of JALZVV010000076.1, from coordinate 2,325 downwards.
AATAATTATGCGCCTGTAAAACTGTGGGATTATGAATCTGGGCGTTTTGCAAATACAGGACTACAATTTTGTGGTTTGATGATGGGCGATCATAGTAAATGCGGTATCAATACTATGTTTAATACGGGTACTATGGTAGGAGTAGCTACAAATATTTTTGGTAGCGGTTTCCCGCGAAATTTTATCCCGTCCTTTCAATGGGGTGGTGCTAGTGGTTTTGTTGCCCATCTCCCTAAAAAAGCCTTTGAAACTGCTCGCATTGCCATGGCAAGACGAGATATAGAATTATCTGAACAAGATGAGGCTATTTTAAACCACGTGTTTGAAGAGACAAAGCAGTATCGAAGAGAATAGTCGTCATACAGGTAATTATGTATAAATACGCGCCAATTAATTCATATACGCTGAGAAATCTGCAGAACAGGCAAATTTTCTTTAACTCGCCAGAAAATTTTAATGACCCATTTGATACTTTTCATCATACTGAGGTTTCCGAAATAAGCAAAGAGGTATTTGCTGAACTTTATTGTAATTCGATAAATAGAGAAATTGAAAAGGCAACATTATTGTCAATTTTAAACAAAAGTATCGCTAAAGAAGATTTCTACTCATTTTGCGAACAACATATTGATTATTATTTTGATTTCGAAAATGGAAATCAAAATAAGCTTGAGTATTTAAAGAAATTAAGTATTAAGCTTGAAAATACTGAATTTGAATACACCGAAATTTTAGAATCGATCCTTCTTAAGGCTAGGTCAAATGTGCAACTTTCAATTGAGAGTAAACTTGATAAAATTCGGAAATCATTAAGTCAAGTGGGTGTTTGCTGTTTTTAAAATGTAATACCAATATACTTATGTGGTCTCACTATGCTGATAGTCATAGAGGGATTTGTCTAGAATTTGATAATCATTTTGAGCCATTCTCTAAGGCTAAAAAAGTTATTTATGATGAAGTCATTCCTACAATAGAAACAGATTCATTATTTCTAAACGATATTGATAACCAAACAATTGATAAATACCTTGTGTATAAATCGGTAGATTGGGAGTATGAAAAAGAACTTAGGATCCTGCATAAGGAGTCTAAAAAGAACTTCTCTTACCCTAATCATGCACTAAAAGCAATTTACTTTGGGATTAAAGCTAATCAGAGTGATATTGAGATAATATGTTCGATTGTAAAATCTCATAATCCACAAGTGAAGTTTTATCAAATGATTAAACTTGGAAATACTTTTAGTATGGAGCCGGAAGAATTTTTCTATCAAACGGTTATGGAGGTTCAGACTAGATTAATTCGAATAGTAAAGGGTAATTTTAGTCATGAAGGATTTAAACTCGATGAACTGTTTGCTGAGCAAAACATTGGAATAACTAGAGAGCAATTACAGTCTCATTTAGAAGATTTAATTGATAAAAAAGTGGTATTTAAAATTGACAGTCTTTATAGCCTTAATCATTAGGATTTAGTCTTTTTAACTCGCTTTAATACCAAGAAATTCTGTGGGTTAGGAGTTAATCCACTTATATTTTTTCGCGTAAAGCGAACTACTTGATCATAGTACAAAGGAATAATCGGGGCTTTTTCTATCACAATAGAATCCATCTGGGTATAGATTTTTTGACGGTCTTCAATATCCGTCATAGACAGACTGTGTTCATAGAGGGAATCAAAAGCAGCGTTTTTAAAATGCGTATAATTGGGGCCATTGGGGGTAAAATTTTTGCTATAAAATAGGCTGAGGTAATTTTCGGCATCAGGATAATCTGCAATCCAACTGGCTCTAAAGGTATCTAACTCCCCACTACTTTTTAACTGACGTAGGGTAGAAGGCGGCATTACATCTATTTCAACATTCAGTCCTGCTTTTTCTAATTCCCGTTGGATATATTCACAAATATCGAGATACTGGCTATTAGTTCCTATCGAAATGGAAGGTTGGGCATCTCCTGTCTCTTGGATGTATTGCTGTATTAGCTTTCGCGAAAGCATAGCATCGTATTTATAACCCGGCAAATAATTAAAACCAGGCAATCCCATAGGAATAAAACCGTGCACGGCGGGCTCGCCAATGCCGTTGCGTAAATACGTTATCATCTTTGACCGGTCAAAACCATAATTTACCGCTTTTCGGAGTAATTCAGATTGTACCTCTTGCGTTTTACTGCCCAAGAAAAAACCAATATACTCTGTATTTAATTGCGGACTAACACTAAGGTCTACCTCATTTTGGTATTTTTTGCGCAAGCGTCCAGAAGGGGTGAGCAGTTCATCTTTATAGGAAGGGTCAAGGCTATTGAGAAAGTCAATATTACCTTG
>JALZVV010000075.1 GCA_023299935.1 Dokdonia sp. | reverse complement strand
TCTTTTCCCGCATTGCTAGACGTACCGCCATAAAAATTGACGTCGTCTTCTGTACCATCTTCATGACGATGGTCATGTTTTAAACTAAGCAGGCCCTCACTATTTTTGGTAAGTATCCAAGTTCTAGATTTATCCTCACCTACATAGAATGGGATTTTAATTTGATTTTCATCGCAAGAGCGTAGATGCATAACCAATTTTTTACCTCCAAAAGACGCATCATCCAAGGGTAATTCTAGTGTGCCCGCATACGCATTGCCACAATGTGACTTCAAACGGTTCCAAAATACTTCAGATGGCACTACATCTTGTGCAAAACCAACGGTTGCAGTACATAAAGTAAAAAATAACAAACTAATTTTTAATGACATCATAGGTGGGTTTAAAGCATTACAACTACTCAAATGTATCGCTATTTACTAAATAATTTATTGAATCTTAGCAAGAACTAACTTGCAAGGAATACGTTACCCTTCATTACAACGAGCACCCCTATTTATGGCACTGAGTTGCTATTCCTCTACTCTTACTGCCTTAAGGTGTGATGTAAAGAATACTACCATCTTCCTTAAACTCAATATCCTTATTCTTTCCTTTGCGTTTAAACTCTACATCATAAAAGAGCCCTTTACTATGATGTTGCACTTTTTCTACCTCAGAGATTTCTAGATGTGCATATTGTTCTTTAATTACCTTGCGTATGGCCTTAGGGAGTTCTTTTACCTTTATACTAGTTTCTGTTTCATACCAACTACCATCTTCATTATAATCTGCACGGTATTTAATGCCATCTTTCTTAAAATGTGCTTCATAATACCCGTGAGCATCTACGTGCCAGTTAGGATTGTCTTCTCCCGGATACATTTTGTTAAAATTATCTTGTACAGCTTGTGGCGCTTCCTGACTAGTAAGTACTTGCTGACATGCTAGAAAGTTTAGCACTACAACAATAAGCACAGAAAAAAATGGAAATTTGTTTTTAAAAGAAGGCATAACTACTATTTAGAATTAGTATGTAACAATTTATTTTGTTCGTCAAGAAGTGTCGCTATTTTATTAAGTAATTCAATATCCTTAGGGGTTACCACTTTCTTATCCTCAACATCATTTGCTCTATTTCTCAAACGATTCATTGCCTTAACTACGATAAAAACGGTAAAGGCTATAATAGCAAAATCTAAAAATGCATCTAAAACAGCTCCATAGCCTATGGCTACTCCTTCTGTAAGTTGGGCACCCTCTATACTATATGTTGGTGCTCTTAGTACATACTTAAGATTAGAAAAATTAATTCCATTAGTAAGCATATTCAAGGGAGGCATAAACAACTCGCTCACAATAACACTAATCACTTTATTGAAAGCGGCTCCAATAATCACCCCTATTGCAATATCAATCATATTGCCTTTTACGGCAAATTCTTTAAATTCTTTATATAGCGAAAACATACACTATTCTTTAGGTTGTGGTTTCTTTTTAGGTGGCATAGGACCACGTAAATGAACGATCAATCCATTGAGGAAATTACGAAGTATCTGGTCCCCTACCTCGACGTATTTAGGATGGTTTTCATTTCTAAAGAATGAGTTAATCTCACTTTTAGTTACTTGGAAATCTACCAATTTAAGAATGTTTACAATATCCTCGTCACGCAGTTTATGTGCGACACGCAATTTTTTAAATATATCATTATTTGTTAATCCCATAGTACAAAGTTACGCCATTTTATAGGAGGACTTATAATATTATTAACTTTGGCCTAAGCAAATTCTAAAAGATTATCATACTTTGCTCATTATACAATAGCACCGCAATATGCACCCAAAGAATGTCCACCTAAGAGCTTATGATTTTAAGAGTTTGATACAAACAACTCCAGAATTAACTCCTTATATTATACAAAGTCCTAAAGGAAACTTAAGCATTGATTTTTCTGATCCTCAAGCCGTTTATGTCTTTAACAAAGCCTTACTGCATAGTTCCTATGGGATATCCCACTGGGAGTTGCCCGAAGGATACCTCTGCCCTCCTATTCCTGGACGTGCAGATTATATCCATCACCTGGCAGATTTGTTAGTGCCCAATAAAGAAATAACAGGCTTAGATATAGGGGTTGGTGCCAGTGCCATTTACCCTTTATTAGGTCAAGCTATGTATAATTGGAAAATGGTAGGTTGTGATAGTAATCCAGAAGCCATTGCCGCTGCCCTGAAAAATACAAAAGACAATAATCAAATTGAGATACGATTGCAGCCTAATAATGGCCAACTTTTAAAGGATATCATTCAGGAAGGGGAATATTTTGATTTTACCATGTGTAATCCTCCTTTCTATCTTTCGGCAGAAGAGGCGGCTAAGAGCGCCAGCATAAAGCAAAGGAAGCTTAAATTAAAAAATAAACAACGCAATTTTGGCGGTCAGGCTAATGAATTATGGTGTAATGGTGGTGAGGCTTTGTTTATTAAGAGACTTATCAAAGAAAGTGTTTTATTTAAAGATCAGGTGGGATGGTTTACGTGTTTGCTTTCGCAAAAGCAGAATATTCCCAAGGTCCTAAAACAGCTTAACAAGTTGAAAGCAGAGCATCAAATTATCCCGATGGAGCAAGGCAATAAGAAAAGTCGTTTTATCGCATGGAAACTAGATTGAGGATAATAGGCCCAGGCTTTTATAATGCAATATTCATTCTATTTTTGT
>JALZVV010000074.1 GCA_023299935.1 Dokdonia sp. | reverse complement strand
CCTTCTATTGGGTTTTCTATTAATTGCTTCACTACGTCTTGAGGCACTCCTAGACGTACCGCGACAGCACTAATAAAATCATATTCGGCTTGGTCTAGTTTATTATCTGCCAGCGCTAGCCGAATCATATCAGATAATATTTGGTGTTTTTCTGTACTCACGATATATGCTTATTTAGGACAATGTATTCTAATTTGATATTTATTCAAAACGAATACTCTTAGCCGGACTTATTTTTGTAATAATAAAAGAAGGAATAAGCATCATTAATAAACAAAGCATCACTACTCCTAGATTAAGCAAAGTAATATGCCAGAAACTAATAAATACAGGGGCTTCTTTTACATAATAGGTTTCGGGATTAAGGGTAATTACTCCAAAATATTTTTGAATCAATATTATTCCAATGCCTATTACATTGCCCCAAAAGAGACCCAGCCCAATCAGATAGGCAGAATTGTATAAAAACAGTTTACGTATACTCCAGTCAGAAGTTCCCATTGCCTTGAGAATTCCTATCATTTGAGTGCGTTCGAGAATAAGCACTAATAAGGCAACAATCATATTAATACCCGCTACAATAATCATTACCGCAATAATGAGATACATATTAAAATCAAAAAGTTTTATCCATTCAAAAATAGATGGGCTTCGTTCTACAATGCTCATCGCTCTCAAGGTAGAGGCAGAGTTTTGATAGACCTTATTCTTAACATGTTGCACCTCATCAAAATCTGCAACAAAAATCTCAAAAGCTCCAATCTCATCCTCCTCCCATTTATTAATACGGCGTAGATGACGAATATCTGTCATAAGATACACCTTATCAAATTCTTGATATGCACTCTCATACAAGCCTACAATATCCAATCGCAAGGGCGTAGGTCTTCCAGACTCTTGATTAATAAAATAGACAATGAGCTTATCTCCTAAAACAAATCCTAAACGATTTGCGAGATAGGTACTAAGCAGGGTTTCTGTATTAAGTTTTGCGCCTTCCAAATTAGGTTTGCGACCCGCCACGATATAGTCATCAATGCGATTCCAGTCGTAGTCTGCTCCCAGACCTTTTACCATCACCCCTTCAAAATCGGTTTCGGTTCTAATGATACCGGCTTTGGCAGCAATAGCTTGCACGTGCGTCACTTCTGGCACTGCTGTAAAATGAGGATAAAACTCTTGATTGATAGAAACAGGATTTACCGTTTCTTCGCTATTATTTCCATCAAAATTAGATACCATAATATCTCCGCTAAAAGCAGAAACCTTCTCTCTAATCTTTCCTTGAAGTCCAAATGTAGTGGCAATGGCAATGAGCATCATAACCATCCCGAGGGCAATTGCAATAATTGCAATTTTTATAATCGTACTAGAAGCACTACTTTTATACGATGCTGCTCCGTTTAGACGTTTGGCTATAAAATACTCAAGATTCAAATGGTCAACTTTTTTATCAAAAATACCCTTTTTTTAACGCTATTTCTTATTATTTCTTGTGTAAATGGCAATGAAGTGAATCACGTTTTCGCGAAAGCGGACTCCCTCAAATTAACGGCTTCTAGAACCTCAAACGCTCTTCTACCTATAAAAGACCCCTTAGAAGTCGGTGCTAATCAAACCGAAAAATATATCCCTTTACTTCAAAATAAGCGTGTGGGGATAGTCACCAATCCCAGCGGATTATTATTTAAAAGCTTGCCCCACGAAGCAGCAAAAAGTACCCATATCGTAGACTCGATGCTTAAAAGAGATATTAATGTGGTGAAGGTGTTTTCTCCCGAACACGGATTTAGAGGTGATGCAGACGCCGGCGAAAATGTAAAAGACGGCAAAGACCCAAAAACAGGCTTAGCCATCATATCCCTGCACGGTAAAAACAAAAAACCAACACAAGCACAGCTAGACGATTTAGACGTGCTCCTTTTTGATATTCAGGATGTGGGCGTACGTTTTTACACCTATATCTCTACACTTACTTATGTAATGGAAGCTGCTGCCGAAAAGGGGATTCCTGTAATCGTCTTGGACCGTCCTAACCCTAATGCACATTATATTGATGGCCCTACTTTAGAGCCAGAACATAGTAGTTTTTTAGGGATGCATCCGGTACCTTTAGTATACGGAATGACCATAGGAGAATACGCTCAAATGGTGATAGGAGAACAGTGGATAGCACATTCAGAAAAGGCAGAACTTACGGTTATTCCATTAGAGCATTGGAACAGAACAATGCAGTATAGTTTGCCTGTACGACCATCTCCTAACCTTCCCAATGACAAAAGCATTAATCTCTATCCAAGTTTAGGCTTTTTTGAAGGGACGCACATCAATGCTGGTCGCGGTACAGAAATGCAATTTCAAATTTTTGGTTCTTCTCAGTTTCCAGCGGCTTATTTTCCGTTTAGCTATACCCCAAAACCTAATTTTGGTTCAAAAAATCCAAAAGAAAATGGAAAATTATGTCAAGGATTGGACTTAAGAACGACTCCTTATATGTCTCGGGTTAACCTAGAATGGCTGGTGGAAGCTTATGCAGGCTATCCTGATAAGGCTTCATTTTTTAAATCAAAGAGCTTTACCTTGCACGCCGGGAATACTTTGCTGCAAAAGCAGATAGAAGAAGGATATACTTTTAAAGAAATAAAAAAGTCTTGGAGAAAAGACATTGAAGATTTTAAACGATTGAGAGCAAACTACTTGCTATATTAAAAAGAAAAAAGATGAAAAAAATCCTGGTACTACTAATTGTCTCTGCAGTATTTATAAACTGCACCGATGACATTGATGACAATTTACGCCCTGCAACTACAGCAGAGGTGGCAGATTTTATTCTAAGAGGACTTAACTTCTGGTCTGTGTATAAAGCAGATGTGCCGGATTTAGCCAATGATCGTTTTGAAAATGAAGCCGAACGTCAAGAATTCTTAGAACAATTTGACTCTCCAGAACAGGCTTTTGATGCGTTGCTTTCTTTTCAAGATCGTTTTAGTATCCTGCGCTCTGACTTTGTAGAATTAGAAAATGCCTTGGCTGGAATCAGAACTTCTACTGGAATGCGATTCTCTATATTACAAGACCCTTCTGATACTTCTAATCTATTTGGCCTAGTACGCTTTGTTAATAATGATAGCCCTGCTCAAGATGCAGGAGTAGAACGAGGGATGATTTTTACTTCGGTTAATGGTACGCCCTTAAACACCTCATCAGATTTAACTGCTATTTTTGGGCAAGCTTCTTTCACTATTAACTTGGCAGATTACGACGGGAACAACTTTACCCTAAACGGTAATTCTATTAGTTTGACACAGGTAGAACTTAATATCAATCCTGTGCATATTACAAGAACTTTTGATGTTGAGGGAGAAAGCGTGGGTTATATGCATTATACAGGATTCACTAATGAGTTTGACCCACAGCTTAATGCGGCCTTTGGAGAATTTCAAGCTGCTGGAATTACAGATTTAATTCTCGATTTGCGCCATAACGGTGGTGGTTCTATAGAAACTGCAAATGATTTATGTAGTATGATTACGGGACAGTTTAATAATCAACTCTTCATCACACAAGTTTATAATGAAGATAGAAATGCTGAATTCCAAGTGAACCGTAATTTCAATACTCAAATAGGAAATGGCAGTACGATTAACAGCTTAGGACTGGATAGAGTATTTGTACTTACAACGAGTAATACTGCATCTGCAAGTGAACTTATTTTAAGTGGGCTAGAACCGTATATTGATGTGATCCAGATAGGTGTCAATACCTCAGGTAAATTTGAGGGCTCCTTTTTATTGTATGATGCTCCTGCACCCAATTTTTCAAGAAGCCAAGCCAATCCTAATCATAGATACGTAATGTTGCCGCTTGTTTTGCGTTCCGTAAATGCAGATGGTTTAACGGATTATTTTGATGGCTTTACACCGGATATAGAAATTGCAGAGAGCTTTGAAAATCTAGGGCAATTAGGAATGCCTGGTGAACCTTTATTTGATATCGCGATAGAAGAAATTACAGCTACAAGAAGTGCGCGTTCTATAAATACTACGCCAGATAGAGTATATTTTGAAAGTGACCAGAATGACCCATTCTATCAACGAATGCTATTAGAAAACTAAAACAATAAAGCACAAAAAAAAGGCAAGCGTTGAGCTTGCCTTTTTTTTGTGCTTGAATATCAGTTATTACTAATTCAAATATACATTGCCAGGAATAATACCAACTTCTAGGGTTGCTATTTCTTCTCCCGTTGTAATATCATATACCCTAAGGGCACCATTACTATTAAAATCTCCTGCATCACATCCTAAAACAGTTCTATTATTAGGCGTAAACATATTAAATAAGAATGGCGTTGTAAATATGGGTACTGATGGAATTGTAAAATTAGACACCGTAGTTTGGAAAACACCACCATCTAAAAAGTAAAACAAATCATTCCCAACAATATTGATATAGGCAGGATGTTCAGTAACAGCAAACAAAAAAGCAGCAATCACTTGTTGCGTATTGGTATCTATTCGAGTAATGGAACCCGCAGTTTCATTACCTGTAAATGCTGGGCTTCCTTGACTAATTACCCATAATTCTCCATTATCATCAAGACGCATAGACTCAGGCACATCTCCCACTGTGATTTGTGTAACTACAGTATCTGTAGTCGCGTCTATAGCCACAATCTGATTATTAACACCAAAACCACCTCTCAAAGCCACATAAACCATATTTCCATCTACTACAATACGTTCAGGTCCTTCGCCAACAGGAATTGTACCTGTAATCTCATTAGTCGATAAATCTACAATCGCTACATAATCATCTGTAGCCACAAAAGGGTCTCCCCAGTTAGATACATAGCCTTTTCCGTTACTCGCTTCAAAATATCTAGGATTCTCTAAACCACTTTCAATTCTTCCTGACTCTACAAAAGTTAATCTATCTACAATCGTGATACGATTACT
>JALZVV010000073.1 GCA_023299935.1 Dokdonia sp. | reverse complement strand
GGCTTTGCCATATCATTATTTAACCAACACAACATGGCATCAAACTCTTGAACCGGCTCTGGTTTATTATTAGTTTTTACAATCATATCACCTCTGCTCACATCAATATCATCTTCTAAAGTAATAGAAACAGACATAGGCGCATGAGCTTCTTCTAAAGACTTATCTAAGGTGTCTATAGTCCTAATCTTAGAGGTGAATCCGCTAGGTAATACGGTAATTTCATCTCCTGGCCTAAAGATTCCACTAGCTACACGTCCTGCATAGCCTCTATAGTCAACAAACTCCTTACTTTGAGGTCTAAGTACTGTCTGAACAGGAAAGCGCGCATCTATTTTATTAATATCACTACTTATATGCATCGTTTCTAAAGTGTGTAATAAAGGAGCCCCTTTGAACCAATCCATTTTGGCACTTCTATTCACAACATTATCGCCATCTAAAGCGCTAATCGGTAAAAAGCGAACATCTTTGACATACAATTTAGATGAGAATTCTTCAAACTGCTGTACAATATCATTAAATACATCTTCAGCATAATCTACCAAGTCCATTTTATTAACACACACAATCACATGAGGAATCTGTAATAAAGAAGCAATGAAAGAATGTCTTTTTGTTTGTTCTATGACACCATGACGCGCATCTATAAGGATAAGTGCTGCGTTTGCGGTAGATGCTCCCGTCACCATATTACGTGTATATTGTATATGTCCCGGGGTATCCGCTATAATAAACTTCCTTTTAGGCGTAGTAAAGTATCTATAAGCTACATCTATTGTTATACCTTGCTCTCTTTCATCTCTTAGCCCGTCTGTAAATAAGGCAAGATCTACTCCTTCATGTCCTTTTCTTTTACTCGTGCTTTTAACTGCTTCCAGCTGATCTTCAAAAATTGCTTTGCTATCATAAAGCAACCTTCCTATTAATGTACTTTTTCCATCATCTACACTACCTGCAGTTGAGAATCTAAGTAATTGATTATTATCTATAGCCATTATTTTCTTCTATTAAATTGTTTTGCTTTCGCGAAAGCTTAATCTACCGTTATAATTACGGCTTAAAAGTATCCTTGTCTCTTACGATCCTCCATAGCACTCTCGCTACGTTTATCATCTGTACGGTTGCCACGCTCTGTTTGCTTCATTGCAGCAACCTCCGCAACAATTTTCTCCAGATCATCTGCGTCACTCTCCATACCTCCTGTAATCGTAATATCACCAAGTGTTCTAAATCTAATTTTCTTATTTTCTACTTTTTCACCTTCTTCTAGTTTAAGGTGCTCAGAAACAGGAATCCAACTGTTACTTCTCCATACTACATCTCTTTGATGTGCTAGGTAAAGTGAAGGTATTTGTATATTTTCACGCAAGATATAGTTCCATACATCCATCTCTGTCCAATTGCTTATAGGGAATGCTCTAAAGTGTTCTCCTTCAAAGTGACGTCCATTAAGAATGTTCCATAATTCTGGGCGCTGGTTCTTAGGATCCCATTGTCCAAAATCATCTCTATGAGAGAAAAAGCGTTCTTTTGCTCTTGCCTTTTCTTCATCTCTTCTTCCTCCCCCTATGGCACAGTCAACTTTATTCGTTTCTATAGCATCTAATAGTGTTGTTATCTGTAAAGCATTACGAGTTGCGTTTTTACCTTTCTCCTCAGCCACTCTCCCTTGATCAATGGATTCTTGCACAGAACCAACTATAAGCTGTGCTCCAAGGTCTTTTATAAGATCATCCCTAAACTGTATTGTTTCTGGAAAGTTATGCCCCGTATCTACATGCATTAATGGGAAAGGAATTTTAGAAGGATAGAACGCCTTCTTAGCAAGATGTGTTACCAGTATACTATCTTTTCCTCCAGAAAATAAAATTACAGGATTCTCAAATTGAGCCCAAACTTCCCTTAGGATGTATATTGCCTCAGATTCTAACTCGTCTAAATAGTTTAAGTAATACTTACTCATTGTTTAATTTTAATTTATTTTCAATTGCAGAAAAAATAATTTCCACACAATTTTCTATTGTTTGTTGTGTTGTGTCAATCTCTATTAAGGCATTTACAGGAGCTTCATAAGGAGCTGATATTCCTGTGAAATTAAGAATCTCTCCTTGACGAGCTTTTGCATATAAACCTTTTACATCCCGGCGTTCACATTCTTCTATTGGAGTATTTACAAACACTTCTATAAAATTCTCTTCTCCTACGATCTCAGCTATTTTGGCTCGATCTTTTTTGTATGGTGAAACAAAGGCAGAAAGCACTATTAATCCTGCATCAAACATCAAGTTTGCAACTTCTCCTATACGTCTAATGTTCTCTGTTCTGTCCTCAGGTGAAAAACTTAAATTACTATTTAAACCTTTTCTTACATTATCACCATCCAATATGTAGGCGTGGTACCCTTTTGCTACTAGAAATACTTCTAAAGCGTTTGCTATAGTAGATTTTCCAGAACCAGAAAGGCCCGTAAACCACAATACAAGAGATTGATGTCCAAACGATTGGTTTCTTTCAGCTCTAGTAACCTCAAACGCATGTTTAACTACATTTTCTTCCATAGTCTATTAGGATCTTAATATATTATTAAGCCTCATGCCATTGTTTTTTTAAAATGTACATATAATTGCGATAACTATAAACAAATAATGCAACTAGAAATCCAGTAAAGACGAATTTAAGTAACGTAAAAAGTGCACTACCATTTTCAGGTTCTAAAGGGATAAAAGCAGGATTTAAAGTAGCAAAAACTGGCGTGTCTTCTTTTAGACTAATCTGCGCACTGATTCGCTGGCTTTCGAGTTCAGAATAAACCGCATACCTCAAAGAAACCTTATTCTCTAGTTGTCTTCTTTGAAGTAATGATCTCTCTGTATTATTAAATCTATTTCGATCAATATAGTTTGCTAAAACATCTTGCGATTCTAAATATTCCTTTCTTTTAATTTGATATTCTTGATCAATAAATTCAAATCCCTCCTTTACTTTAGCAATTCTATATTCAATGATTTTTTCTTGTAATTTTTCTCGAGCTATTCTAGCAATCTGTGCTGCAATTTCTGGTTTTTTTGACCTGACCGTGATATAGATGGTACCATCTTCTTTATCAGTAGACAGCATCACATTTTTTTGCAATAAATCAATGAGGGAAGCCTCTTCACGAGAAATGTACTCTATTGAATCCAAATCAAACAAAACGATATCTTCCTTTTTTTTCTTAAAAATGGCTCTTTTAATTAGGCCAGGAAGACCAATAGTGTATTTCTTTACCTTAGAAAGTGCAGGTGGTTTATAGTTTGTTTTATAATAATTTTTTACAGAAATAAGAGAGTCGCGATTACGCACCCTTATTTCAGAATTTAAAACTTTTCTATTATAACTTAAACTATTCACCAACTTGGGATATAGGTATACAGGTATATCACCTGTTTCCTTTTTACTGCCTAAATTAACACCTATTAGATCTGCTATATTCTTTAATCCTGATCCCGCAGAACGCTCTCCTCCAGTCTGAACAATAAAACTGGTATTTGAAACATATTCTTTTTCATTTAATAGTATTGTGAACACGGCCAGAATAACAGCTATAAACAAGAAAGAAAAGATAAGTTTCCTAGATCTTAGAAATCCTTTAGTAAATTTAAAAATGGGTTTTAATTCTTGTATCATAGTATCCTGAAATAAGCTTTTCTAATTGCTAAGTAATCTATCTACTAAAAGAGCAAGAGTTGCAAATCCAGAAGTTAAACCCAATACTTCTTGAGCACTTATGGGATTGGGGTTTACTTTTTTAGCAGGTACAATAACAATGCTACCCGGTTTTACTTTAGGATATGACTTAAAAAATAAAAAGTTCTTAGTTGATGCGATTTCTCCATTGGGATAGATAACATATGACTTTCTTTTTACTGCATCATTATTAAAGCCACCTGATTTATTTATATAATCCTTAAAACCTAAATGATTTTCTTCTCTAATTAAAGAGGGTACTAAAACCTCACCCTCTACTTTTACTGTCTCCTTAATGGAGGGTATGATTAAGCGATCTCCATCTTTTAAGACCATATTACCCTTGTCTCCCTCCATAATCTTCACTAGATCGATCCCAACCCTAAATTCCCTTCTGTTTTTCAACCTAGAGATACTTTCATCACCCTCATTAATTATTTCACTTGTTAGATCTTGTGCTTCTCCATCATAGAAAGGGTTTTGTCTTATTAATGTTGCCCCATCCTTAAAAGCATAATCTGACAGCCCTCCTGCTTTTTTTATAAAATCAGAAATTCGCTCACCTTTTGTACTTCCAGAATAGTTTCCGGGATAGTTTACTTCACCTATAATTTCAACTTTAACACTATCATTAATGCCTCTAAGCAATCTCACAGAGATTCTATCTCCGGGCTGGAGTTCAAAATCAGAAGTTCCTGAAAAATTTAAAGAGCCATCCAAAGATATTTTAAAGGATTCTGCTAAAGTTTCAAAGCTATCATCATTAATCTTTCGGTATACATCAATAATCTTCGGATTTGCCTTATCTGTAAGCCCACCTGCCATTAAAATTGCATCCTCAATTGTTAAGTTTTCGTAAAAATCAAACGTGCCTGGTTCACGAACACCACCTGATAAGGTTAGTGCACCTTTAAAATTCATAAAATTCTTATCAAATAATCGTATTTGGTCTTTATTCTGCAATTCAATATTTATGGTTCCGTCAAGAACTTCTTTAAGAGAAAACGGGATAGACGTTCTAGCTGTGTATCTATCACCTCTGTAGATAAGACCTCTTTCTAAAAATGCGCTTTGTGTTATTCCAGAAGATTTTTCAATTAATTTCTTTAAGGTTAAACCTTCCTTAAATTCATACGTGCCTGGCCTATATACAGTACCGATGATAGAAACACTATTCTCAATTTCTTCAATTATCTGAGACACCTCAATTACATCCCCATTATATAATTCTTCATTTAAAAAGTTTGAGAAATCTATTTCTTTCAGCACTAATCTGTCATTTTCTATCCGTTTTAAAGAAAGTTGATTTTTGTAGGCATTAGCGTTAAACCCAGATACAAATTTGATTAAATCATTAAAGTTCTCATTGGATTTAAGTTCGTATTGCCCCTGTCGTTTTACCGCTCCTTTTACTGTAATACGTGACAGGTAAGGAGAAACAATTATTAAATCGTTATCTCTCAAAGTAATATTGCCTTCTTGAGACCCATATAAAAGATATTTATAAATATCAAAGTATACTGGTTGGGCACCATTTCTTATAACTTTAATTTCTCTAAACGTCCCCTTGGCAGTAGGACCTCCAGATGCATACAACGCATTTAGAACGCTAGACAATGAACTTAAAGTATACGTTCCTGGAACCGTAATCTCGCCAATAATGTTCACCTGGATACTTCTAACTTCTGATAAACTTATATCTACAAATACTTTGTATGGACTATTCTCAGAAGCATTTATCCCGCCATAAATTCTTTTAAGTTTATTAAGTATAACACCTCTTGCTGCGGCAATGTCCATGCCATTTACAAAAACCGGACCCACATTAGGCAATCTCAATACACCTTCTCTATCAACCCCAACACTGTATGTGTTTTCTGCAGCTCCCCAAATGTTAATTACCAATTGATCACCAGGGCCTAGTTGATACATTTCAGGTGTAGCCACATTAATGTTAGGAGTGAACGATATATTTGGGTTATTAAAAAAATCAGAACCATAAATAGGACTTTTCGGCCCCTCTATAACCCCTACGTTGTTAGTATACCCAATAGGGGTAGCATTAGATACTCCCAAAGAATTATTAATTTGCTGTCCTTCAAGACCAGTAGCTCCATTATTTAAGGAAGTGATTCTTGACTCTAACTCTGCAATTTGCTCAGCAGAAACTCCTTTTGTCACAGCCAAAGTCTTAATCTGCTCAAGGGTATACCCTTTACTTTTAGCTTGTTGCCAATATTGCATAACTTGGGAATCACTCAGGGAGCTAATATCTCCAGGCAACGATTGCCCGATTAGCATCGTAGTGAAAAAAGATAAAACAAGAGCTATCCTAAAGAAAAACACACTTATTGACAATATAAAATTCATTCCATTTTTTTTTAAAGCTCGATCAACAATATAATGACCGCAAATATAGTGAAATGTTTATCAGTTAATCGAACTTAAATAACTTCTAAACCTTTTGAAAATCATTGCTTAAGAAGCAATAATTTTAATAAATAAAAATATAAAGTGACACCTTTTTAGCCATTTCCTTTTAGTTTTCTCAAAAAAGCATTCCTAATTCTTCCTAATGGCAACTTTAACCAAATCCTCTCGTGATAATAATACAAAACAAATTTTGTAACAGACTCCACACTAGCAATGCTTAATGCGATTATATCAAAACTTTCCAAAATAGCTCCAGCAATAATAAATGTAGTAGTTGTGGCTATTACTCTCCAAGAAATAGTTTTGTATAAGGTTCTTTGAGCAGTTATCTCCTGCCCCTTTCTCTTTCTTTCCCAAAATCTTTCGTGCACATAATAAATCGCAAGCTTAATCAAAAATTCGGCAAAGCCTATTTTCAAGGCATTCTCCAGACTACACTCATCAAATAAACAGGTCACAGCAAGAACTACAATAACCGTGTCAAAAGTTGCGATCATTCTCCAAGAAATACCTTTAAGTATACTCCTTATATGTGAAGCGCGTATATACCTAGCCATTTAAGAAGTAACTAAAAAATACGAATTGAGAAGATTCTTGCGATTATATACCATTGGTTTTTGTGTAGATTGATCAATTACCTGCAAGCCTACAGCCTCACAAATTGCCTGACCTGCCGCCGTATCCCATTCCATAGTTGGGGCATATCGTGGATATACTTGAGCTTCACCACTTGCTACCAAACAAAATTTTAAAGAACTACCACGAGAGACAATTTCCACATCCTTATTGGATGTCATTTTCAATTCATCTACAAAACGTTCCGTATCTGCATTCATATGGGATTTACTTCCTACGACCTTTATCACTTCAGTAGTTACTTTAGGACGAATCTCTTTGTAGTTCTCAGTAAGCTCTTCTAGGTTTTTAAATGGTCTTGTCGCTTTTACCTTAAATGATTTGGCATCTTTCACATCCCCTATAAATAACTCCTCACTTACTGGAACATAAATCACACCAAAAACTGGCCTTCCCGCTTCAATCAATGCTATATTAACGGTAAAGTCACCATTTCTTTTAATAAATTCCTTCGTACCATCTAAAGGATCCACAATCCAACACTTATCCCATTTTTTACGGGTAAAAAAATCTATTTCTTTATTTTCTTCACTAATTATTGGGATTCCTGTAGGTTCCAGTGTAGTTTGGATAATTTGATTAGCCGCTAGATCTGCTCTAGTTAATGGCATGTCGCCTTCTTTATAGGAGATATCAAAATCATCACTATTATATATTTCTAAAATTTTTAATCCAGCATTAATAGCTGAATTTATCACCTCAATATAATCTTTCATTAAATAGTATTAATTGTTTTTAACCCTTACCTATAGTGTATACTTGAAAACCGATCTCTTCTAATAATTGATTGTTTAAGATTCCTCTTCCATCAAAAACAAAAGCAGGTTTTAGCATGCTATCATATATTTTTCTCCAATCATAGGAAGAAAATTCATCCCATTCTGTCATTATGGCTACTGCATGAGCGCCTTTACAGGCTTCATACGGATTTTGCGCTATGGTAACGCGCTCTTGGTTTTCTTCTGCTGGTCTAGTATTCAAATAATCCAAATCCACTAGTACTTTTTGCCCATCTACTTTAGGGTCATAGACAGTAATATCTGCTTGTTCACTTACTAAATAATCAGTTACATAAATAGATGCCGACTCTCTTGTATCATTAGTGTCTTTTTTAAATGCCCATCCTAATAATGTGATTTTTTTACCTGAAACTGTATTGAATAGTGTTTCTACAATTTTCTTTGCAAAACGTCTTTTTTGATGATCATTCATTATAATCACCTGTTCCCAGTAATCTGCTACTTCCTGAAGTCCATAGGATTGAGCTATATAAACCAAATTAAGAATATCTTTTTGAAAACAAGATCCCCCAAATCCAACAGACGCCTTTAGAAATTTAGATCCTATTCTGGAATCACTACCCACAGCTTTTGCCACTTCATTAACATCTGCCTCAGTAACTTCACATAATTCAGACATTGCATTAATAGAGGACACGCGTTGCGCTAAAAAAGCATTTGCCGTTAATTTTGATAATTCAGAAGACCATACGCTAGTAGTAAGTATTCGTTCTTTAGGGAGCCATTGAGCATATATTTCTGAAAGTGCGTTAACAGCCTTTTGACCTTCTTGCGTCGCTTCTCCTCCAATCAATACCCGATCTGCATTTTGAAGATCTCTTATTGCCGTCCCTTCTGCTAAAAATTCTGGGTTGGATAGGATATCGAATCGCACACCATTGCCTGTATTATCTAATATTCTTTTAAGTGCTTCTGCTGTTCTTACTGGTAGCGTAGACTTCTCTACAATAATTTTATTATCCTTGGCTACTTTAGCTATCTGACGCGCACATAATTCTATGTACTTCAGATCTGCTGCCATTCCTTTTCCTACTCCATAGGTTTTTGTAGGTGTATTTACAGATATAAAAATCATATCTGCCTTATCTATAGCCTTCTCAACATTTGTAGAGAAAAATAAATTTCGTCCTCTAGCTTCTTTAACTACAGTTGCTAAACCTGGTTCGTAAATAGGTAACTTATCCAAATCATCATCATTCCAGGCAGCAATTCTCTGCTCATTAAGATCAACAACAGTCACCTGTATATCTGGGCATTTTTGCGCGATGACAGACATTGTAGGACCTCCTACATAACCTGCTCCGATACAACAAATATTTTTTATAATCATATAATAAAAATCTTATCCAATAAGAATATCACATACCCTTCCAATTATACCTTAGATAGGGCCTATAAAGCTTAAAAGGATATTTACCTCGTTAAAAGGCACGCAAAGATAGAATAATAGCCAATAATCAGACCTTTTTATATCAATTTTCATCCTCACTTGACAAAAATCATTAAATAACCGACATCCAGTTTACAATGGTTATATCAAATGTTTTTTCAATTAAAGTAGTATCTAAAACACTGTAAACTGGCCTTGGAGCAGCAGTGGGATAGGAAGAAGAATCAACCGCATATAAAGTGTGCTTGTTGGGATAATATTTTTCTAAGATCGCTTTCGCAAAAGCATACCACGTGCAGGCACCTACTCCAGAATAATGAAAAATGCCATTATGCGTTATATTACTTAACAAACTTATCTTAATCAATACTTTAGCCAGTTCTGTTGCATTAGTTGGGCTTCCCCATTGATCGTTAACTACAGAAATTTCTTTATTTTCTTTAGCCAAACGCAGCATCGTATTATAAAAATTATGCCCCTTCTTACTGTATAACCACGAGGTCCTTATTATACAGTATTGGGAAGGCGCAATTTTCTGTAAAATTTGTTCACCAGCTAGCTTGGATTTCCCATACACCGTTTGAGGATTCACCTCATCAACTTCCTTATATGGCATAGAAGCGCTCCCGTCAAAAACATAATCTGTAGAGATATGAATGAGTTTTATACCTTTTGCTTTACTAGCTACAGCTAAATACTCAACTCCTTTTTCATTAATTAAAAAAGCGGCTTCTTTATCATTTTCGGCCTTATCTACGGCCGTATAGGCTGCGGTATTAATTATCGTATCCACTTCATTGGAGTGTAGATAATTAATGACCGAATCTTGATTAGTAATATCTAAATCATCTTTAGATGCAAAAATAAAATCTACAGCACTGTAATCAGACCTTAATTCTTGAATAGCCATTCCTAGTTGACCAGAAGCGCCAGTGACCAAGATTCTATGTCTTATAGTATTCATTACAGCAGGGTTTGTAACTCACTCCAATCTGGTAACAATGTATCCTTATCAGAAAGCACTATATCTTCTTGCGGTAGATGCCAGTTAATACCTAATTTAGGATCATTGTATTTTAAACCTAACTCGCTCTCTTTATTATAGCCATTATCACACTTGTAAAAAAATGTAGCTTCTGTACTCAGAACAAGAAAACCGTGCGCAAATCCTCGCGGAATAAATAATTGGGTCTTATTAGAACTTGACAAGACTATAGAAAAAGATTGTCCAAAAGTAGGCTCGTCTTTTCTTAAATCTACAACAACATCAAGTACTTCGCCATTCAACACTCGTACGAGCTTAGCCTGAGCAAATGCTCCTTTTTGAAAATGCAAACCTCTCAAAACACCAAAACTTGATAGTGATTGATTGTCCTGAACAAAACTAGGAGACAAACCTGATTTTTCTTTAAATTTTTTCAAATTAAAAGATTCATAAAAATGACCTCTATCATCCTTATGTACTTTAGGATTACAGATTAATAAATCCTTAAAATTTGTCGTAGTTATTTTCATCTATAAGGAATTAATATAAGCAGCATATGCACCTTTCCCATAACGACTCGCAGAGGTTTTTAAATCGTCATAAGAAATCCAATCCATTCTGTAAGCGATCTCTTCAAGACAGCCTATCATCATACTTTGATTATGCTGTATCACACGAATAAATTCGGTAGCGTCATCAAGAGAATCTACAGTACCTGTATCAAACCACGACATTCCCCTACTCATTACACCCACTTGAAGCTCACCTAAATCTAGATATGCCTTATTTACAGCTGTTATTTCCTTCTCACCTCTTTCTGATGCTTGTACAGAACGAGCTATTTCTACTACTCGATTATCATAAAAATACAAACCCGGCACGGCATAATTTGACTTAGGATGTTTCGGTTTTTCTTCTATACTAAGGGCCTTATGGTTTTTGTCAAACGCTACAACCCCAAAACGTTCTGGATCCCTCACAGGATAGGCAAAAATTGCGCCTCCTACTACATCATTATTAGACTGTAGCATCTTACTTAATCCATTGCCGTAAAATATATTATCACCTAGAACAAGTGCCACTTTATCGTGACCAATAAAATCTGCCCCGATAATAAAGGCTTCTGCTAGTCCATTAGGTGCTTCTTGTACAGCATATTCAAACGAGCATCCTAGATAACTACCATCGCCTAATAATTTTTCAAAAAGAGCTTTATCATGAGGCGTCGTTATAATGAGTATTTCTTTTATTCCTGCAAGCATTAATACCGAGATAGGATAAAAAATCATAGGTTTATCATATACCGGCAATAATTGTTTACTTACGGAAATAGTAAGGGGGAATAACCTCGTCCCTGAACCACCTGCTAATACAATACCTTTCATTAGGAATACATTTTTTTATAATATTCTAAATAATTACCAGAAGTCACATTTTCTAGCCAATCTGCATTACTAAGATACCAATCAATAGTTAATCTTAAACCTTCTTCAAAGGTGACAGAAGGTTTCCATCCCAATTCCTTTGTTATTTTTGATGCATCTATGGCGTAGCGCTTATCGTGCCCAGGTCTGTCTTTAATAAAAGTAATTAGGTTTTGAGAAGAGCCTTGCTTTCGCGAAAGCTTTTCATCCATAATATCACACAACAGCTTTACCAAATCAATATTTTGCCACTCATTATAACCACCTATATTGTAGGTCTCCCCTACTACTCCTTTATGAGCAACTTGGTCTATAGCGATAGCGTGATCGATTACATATAACCAATCTCTAGTGTACTTTCCATCACCATAAACCGGTAAGGGTTTCTGGTGAATAATATTATTAATACATAATGGAATAAGTTTTTCTGGAAAATGATTAGGCCCATAATTATTTGAGCAATTAGAAATTACTACAGGTAAATTATAGGTTTCATGATAGGCGCGTACAAAATGATCCGAACTTGCTTTTGAAGCTGAATATGGCGAGTTTGGGTCATAAGAACTCTCTTCTGTAAACAATCCATCTTCTCCCAGACTGCCGTAAACCTCATCTGTGCTAATATGATAGAACAATTTATTGGTATAATCTTCTCCCCATATTGATTTACAGGCATTTAGCAAATTTACCGTGCCTATAATATTTGTTTTTACAAATGATAAGGGGTCTTCAATAGATCTATCTACATGCGACTCTGCCGCTAGATGAATTACTTTATCAAAAGCGTATTTAGAAAAAAGATTTTCAATGTATGGTCCATCTGTAATGTCCCCTTTTATAAAATGATAGTTAGGCGCCTTTTCAATGTCTGATAAATTGGAAAGATTACCCGCATACGTAAGAGCATCCAAGTTATATATAGTATAGGAAGGGTGGTTAGTCACAAAACGTCGTATCACGTGTGATCCTATAAACCCTGCTCCACCTGTGACTAAAATTTTCATTTATAATCTGCCATCAACATTGCCGGACAAAACTCCTTTAACATCATAAACTACTGCATTACTCGACTTAAAAAGAGATAAATCCATTTCCGAAAATTCCTTGTGTGCTACTGCATGTACAATAGCATCATAAGTATTTTCCGGGGCTTTTGTGTGTGCTATTAAGCCATATTCTTTCTTTACCTCTAATTCATCGATCCAAGGATCAAATATGGTCACTTGTATCCCAAACTCCTTGAGATGCTTAACAACGTCTACAACTTTAGTATTCCTAACATCCGGACAGTTCTCTTTAAAGGTGAGACCTAACATAAGAATATGTGCGCCTTTTACTTTAATATCATTAGATAACATTAGCTTAACCACTTCACTAGCGACATAGGCTCCCATACTATCATTAAGTCTTCTTCCTGCTAAGATTATTTCTGGATGATATCCTAATTCCTGCGCTTTTTGAGCAAGGTAATAAGGATCAACACCTATGCAATGTCCTCCCACTAATCCCGGCTTAAATGGCAAAAAATTCCATTTAGTACCCGCAGCTTCTAATACATCTTGGGTATTAATATCCATCAGGTTAAAAATCTTGGCTAGTTCATTAACAAAAGCAATATTAATATCTCTTTGAGAATTTTCTATCACTTTTGCCGCTTCGGCTACCTTTATTGTTGGTGCGAGATGTGTTCCTGCTTCAATAACAGAAGCATAAAGAGCGTCTACCTTTTTGCCTGTTTCTGGAGTACTTCCAGCCGTTACCTTTAATATCTTTTCTACAGTATGCAATTTATCCCCAGGATTTATCCTCTCCGGAGAATACCCTACAAAAAAATCTACATTAAATCTGAGACCGCTCACTCTCTCTAAAACAGGAACGCACTCTTCTTCTGTTACACCAGGATAGACAGTGCTTTCATAAATTACAATGTCACCTTTTTTAAGTACAGCTCCCACTGTCTCGCTACTTTTGTAAAGTGGCGTAAGTACTGGTCTATTATTCTTATCTACCGGAGTAGGAACAGTAACTACATAATAATTACAGTCTTCAATATCTTTTGTCTCAAATGAACAAAAAAGCCCTTTGGCATCATCATTAACATCTTTAAGAACAGTTTGCAAGACATTATTTTCCACTTCCAGCGTACTGTCATTACCTTTTTTCAATTCAGCAACACGTTCCTTATTAATATCAAAGCCCACTGTACTATATTTTGTACCAAAAAGCCTAGCCAAAGGAAGGCCTACATACCCCAAACCTATTACCCCTATTTTCATTTATTCTTGTATTATTTTAGTTTTTTATTATTCCTTAAAAGCCATTAAACGCTTTAATTATTACTTTAGATTGTTCCAATACCAGGCCATTGCCTCTTTTAACCCATCTGCCATATTATATTGAGGATTATAAGCCAGCCTTGTTTGAGCCTTTGTAATACTTGCTAAGCTATGTGGCACATCTCCTGCTCTCTCGGGGCCATAATTAATTTCCACAGCATCTATTTCCTTATCAAAAACGCTCAATTCCTTCTTCAATAATGCAACTAATTCATTAAGATCTGTGCGCTCACCATAGGCAACATTATATACTGTATTTAATGCTTCTTCATTAGTTGTTAACATAGCCCTCAGGTTCATCTGAATCACATTGTCAATATAAGTGAAGTCTCGAGAAAAACTTCCATCCCCATTTATCACCGGTGATTCATGATTCATTAGCAATCTTGTAAATTTAGGAATAACCGCTGCATAAGCCCCATTAGGATCTTGTTTCCTTCCAAAGACATTAAAATATCTCAATCCTATGCAATCAATTCCATAGGTTTTATGAAAGACATCTGCATATAATTCATTCACATATTTTGTTATTGCATAAGGCGATAAAGGTTTACCTATAATATCTTCTTCTTTAGGTAAATCTTTTGAATCTCCGTAAGTAGACGAACTAGCCGCATAAATAAATCTTCTAACTCCTCGATTTTTAGAAGCGACTAACATATTTAAAAATCCACCTACATTAACAGCGTTACTTGTAACAGGATCATTTATTGATCTAGGCACAGATCCTAATGCTGCTTGGTGAAGAACGTAGTCAACATTTTTTACGGCTAAATTACAAGTTTCTTGATCACAAATATCACCTTCTATAAAACTGAAATTAGGGTGTTTCATTATGGCATCAAGATTCTTTAAATGACCCGTAGCTAAATTATCCAAACAACTCACCACAGCACCATTAGCAATAAGAAACTCACACAAATTAGATCCAATAAAACCTGCCCCACCAGTTACTAGAACTCTAAGATTTTCAAGTTTATTAAGAAGACTCATATCCATATATTAAATTTAGGCCAAATATAATCATATTGAAGGCTTTCATCTAAATATATTATTAATCATGATTAATTACTTATTCCCAGATAGAAATAGGCATTTTTAAGATAATTATGTTATTTTAACGTTAGGAATTTCCTTTTGAATCGACGTACTTAAAAATCCATCTTATGAAATATTTATTCCTTGCTTTTTTCCTTGTTATAAGTCTTATAGGAAGTGCTCAGATGAACAATGACCGCCTTGAACAATTACTTATAGCCAATACAGACTCCATACAGGGTAATTATGGAAGGTGGCAGGTGTTGCTTCAAGAAATGCCCATGATTGTTGTTACCGATGAAACTAATGATAGAATGCGAATCATAGCACCAATAATTGAGGCATCTAAATTAGACGAAGGTTTGCTTCTAGATTGTTTAACGGCAAATTTTCACTCTGCTCTTGATGTAAAGTATGCTGTTTCTGATGGTTTGTTATGGTCTGCTTTTGTGCATCCTTTAAGCCCCCTATCAGATTGGGAAGTGGAGAGCGCAATAAAACAAGTGTATGCCGCTGCTGCGACTTTTGGGACTACTTTTTCTAGTACTCCACTACTTTTTGGAGGTGGTCAAGCTGCAGAGCCAGTTCCAGCAAAAAAGGATACTATAATCTTCAGGAAAACCTAAAGATTACAGATCTGGAGTAAAACTATATTCTGGCACTTTGCCAACAGCTCCTTTAAAAAAATCGTGAATTAATGCTAAATCTTGAGCAATATCCCCGCTAGGATATAAAGGTTTAGAGATTCGGTGTTGCTTCTTTCCAAAATCAAAAGCAACCATAATTACAGGCACTTTTGCTTCAAGAGCTATATAATAAAACCCCGTTTTAAGCTTATCGACCTTTTTTCGCGTTCCTTCGGGTGCTATGGTAAGTCTAAACTCCTCCTTATCTGCAAAAACCTTTGCTATCGCTTTTACCTTATCTTGACCAGGAGTCCTATCAATAGGGGCACCACCTAATGCCTTAAAGAGTATCCCAAACGGCCATTTAAAGAGCTCTTTTTTACCAATAAATCCAATCTTGGTATTTAAAACATTCCTAATTAAAATGCCCATATAGAAATCGTGCCAACTCGTATGCGGAACCGCAATAATTATACATTTTTTTATGGTATCGCTAGAAAAATCTCCTTTTACTTGCCAACCACAGACTTTATAATATAACCACTTAAACATCTGCTCTGGGTTTATATAGGTTTATTGCTTTTTGTAGGTCTTCTGGCGTATCAATGCCAATAGCGCTATTTGTAGATTTTACCATTTTGATTTTCCTGCCATGTTCTAAAAATCGGATACATTCAATTTTTTCTGCAGCTTCTAGAGCTTGCATAGGCAATTGCGCAAAATCTAATATGGCTTGTCTTCTAAAGGCATAAATACCCTTATGCTTATAGGTAGTAGTCATTATCTCCTTATCTCTAACAAAAGGTAATGGAGAGCGTGAAAAATACAAGGCATAAGCCTGCGCATCAACAATTACTTTTACATTATTAGGATTAACTATCTCCTCTTCCGTTTCTAATGGCGTCATCACACTAGCCAAGTCAATCCGGGCAGCATCATTATCGTAAAACACTTTTAATACAGGCTCGAGATCTTCTTTAGTGGTAAAAGGTTCATCTCCCTGCACATTCACTACAATATCACAATCTATATTTTGAACCGCTTCTGCAATACGATCACTACCACAAACATGGTCTTCTCGTGTAATTATTGCTTTTCCTCCCACCACAGTAATTGCATTTGCTATTTCTTCATTATCTGTAACTACATAAACAGCATCAAAGAGCTCAGTGGCAACTGTACTTTCATAGGTTCTAACGATAACAGGTTTTCCCGCTAGGTCTTTCATCATTTTACCAGGGAAACGAGAAGCTCCATAGCGAGCCGGTATCATTGCAATAATTTTTAAGGAAGTATTCATTGTTTTAAGTGTGCTTTATCGTTGCGCTCTCCCTATGATGGTGAATCTGGAACATTCGCTTTAGCGAACCTGCCTCTCGGTAGGCCTGAGCGTAATTAGAAATTGCGATGCAAAAATAAGCAAAGTACTATTGCTAAACACCTCTTATTTTTTTAATCAATTTCCATACGCCCCCAATAAAAAGAAGGAGTACGATAAGCGCTATAATAGGAGAAAAAATACTGGCTACCGAAACTGCAGTCGCTGCTCCCGTCTCTGCTGTTGCTACTATTGGATTTCCAACGCCCCCTGTAGTTGCCGTAGAAGTTAATCGTGTAGCTCCTGTGGTTCCTGAAATCGCCGCAGCAGCTCCACCTCCCGCAATTATCGCCAGAGCCCAAGCAAATGCAGGATTGACATCGCCCATTGTTGCTAACATCAATAAAGATCCAGCTACTCCCGCTAAAGGCACAGCAATCGTATCCAATACATTATCAACATACGGAATAAAATAGGCAAAAATCTCAACCACAGCTGCAACACCCAGCAACCACAATGCGGCAGTACTGCCTACCCATTCCCAACTTTCATTAACAGGAAACCACCTAAAATGTGCAGAAAGACTCAACACTAGCAGAGGAATAAACACTCTAAAACCTGCCGCAGCAGCCAGTGAGAATCCTAATACGATACTTATCAATAACTCAACAGACATTAATTAATCATTTACGTAAAACATTTCATCTTTAAAGCCTATAAGATACAATTTGGTTTTAGAACGAGTAATCGCCGTGTACAACCATCTTAAATAATCTTTGTTAGGACCGTCTGGTAAATAGGGTTGCTCAATAAATATGTTATCCCACTGTCCTCCTTGAGACTTATGACAGGTAATCGCGTATGAAAACTTAACCTGCAAGGCATTAAAGTATTTATTATTCTTAATCTTTAGGAATCGTTTGTAATTTGCTTTTTCGCTGGCATAATCTTTTTGCACTTCCTGATACAGCCTATTCCCATCTTCATAAGGTAATGAAGGTGTTTCCATAGTCAGCACATCAAGCATAATCACCGTTTCTGTAGGTGTCATTTGAGGATAATCTACCATTTGCACCTTAACTTCTGCAAATCTAAAGCCATACAACTCTTTAATGGCAAAAATCTCTAAAACCTTTACAATATCACCATTAGCAATAAAACCAGCCTCGCTCTTGGTATCTAGCCAGAAGTAGTTGTTTTTTACTACCATTAAATGATCCCCTGCAGAAACCTCTTCTTCTTGAAAAAGAATACGATTACGTATCTGTTGGTTGTATAGGTTTGCTCGTTTATTGGAACGCACAATAATAGCCGTTTCTTCTGTGCCTACTGTATCATAACTATCCTGAATGGCCTCCATTATCTCGTGACCATCTACGAGGCGCACGACATCCTGAAAATCGTATATATCAAATTTAAAATCTTCATAAAAACCCTCTGACAGCTGTTCCCTCAATGCAGTGGCATTGGCTAATATTCCTGATGACTCTGCCTGTCGCATGACCTCATCCAGCTGTATGCTAGCGACTTCTTTATTATATTGTAAGGAGATTAACTGCTTATCTAAGGCGGGAGATTGCTCTAGCTTTACTGGTGGTAATTGTGCCTCATCACCTATTAATAGTAATTTACAGCGATGACCGCTATATACATACTGCATAAGATCATCTAATAATGAGCCATTTTCAAATAACTTAGAATCACTGGCTCTATCAGAAATCATTGAGGCCTCATCTACAATAAAAATGCAATCCCTGTGTTTATTGGGTTGTAAAGTAAATGATACGCCTCCACCACGTTCTTTTTTGGGAAAATATATTTTCTTGTGTATCGTAAACGCTTGACGCTTACTGTAATTAGAGATAACTTTTGCTGCTCTACCCGTAGGTGCTAATAATACAGAAGACATTTTTGCTTTCCATAAATTCTTGACCAAAGTTCCAACAATAGTTGTTTTTCCTGTTCCAGCATAACCTTTTAAAATATAAGTGTCATATTCTTTAGTAAACAGAAAATCAGATAATTGTTGTAAAAATATATCCTGTTTTGTGGTAGGCGTATGCGGAAAATCTTCTAAAAGGAGTTTATAAAACGAGGGAGAATCAATCTTCATGGAGAATGGTTGGTGTGGTATAAAGATACTAAGGAAAATATCTTAATATGTTTTTACGAACAAAAAAAAATTGTAGATTTGCGAGTATAGCTATTCACTTTAATAAATGTTAACGAATGAAATTCTTATTACAAATTGTTCTTTGGGTAATTATAGGCGCTCTAGGGTACCTTCTTTTTAACTCTGTATACGGAGAAGTAAAGTTTAATAAGATTAAAGAGGATCGCTACAAAGCGGCAATTACAAATCTTCGTGATATTAGAACGGCAGAGCTTGCTCACAAAACAGTTACAGGTCGCTATGAAGGTGATTTTGATAAACTGGTAAAGTTTATCGATACTGCTAAGTTTACCCTTACGCAACGTCGTGACTCCACCGTATTGGACAGGGAACAAACAAGAAGGTTTCAGGTTGACACGTATAAGGGTGTTGTAATCATTGATACTCTAGGATACAGATCGGTTAAGGATTCTTTATTTAAGGGACCTAATCCAGATCGTTATAAAACAATGATTAATATCCCAATAGAAGGGCTGGATGCTAAGTATGAACTGAAAGCAGGTACTATTGATAAAACTACTGGGACTTATCCTGTTTTTCAAGCTAGTGTTTCTAAAGAGACCTTACTATGGGATCAAGAAAAAGATTTTCTTAATAAAGAAAAGCAAGTAGTGTCTGTAGATGGAGTAAATGGAGACGCCCTTACTGTGGGGTCCATGTTAAGCATTAATTCTAATGGTAACTGGCCAAAGAGTTACGGAGCTAATGACGAATAGTCATAAAGAAAATATAAACAAGAAATTGTCCATCCAAGTGCGCTTAGATGGACTTTCTTTTTTTACTCAAAATCTGGACACGCTAGTCATTGAACATTATGAGAATCGTCCTTTTGCCACTAGAGTAGATCCATTAGGTTTAACACAAGAACTAGAAGCTCTTTATGCTGAGAGCGCTATTCTTAAAGCGGCTTATCAGAAAGTGACCGTAGTTTATGTAAATTCCCTTTTTACCTTTGTCCCAAAGGCGGTTTTTAATGAAGATTTTCTAGCAGATTATTTAAAGTTCAATACTAAGATTTTAGCTACAGATTATATTGCTTATGATATCCTAGAAGAGCAAGATATCGTATGTGTGTACGTACCTTATACCAATTGCAACAATCTGTTTTTTGAGTATTATGGTAGTTTTGATTACCACCATAGCATGTCTTTACTCGTTCAAAAAACGCTGAGCTCAAACAGCAAGCGAGACGAGCATCCTAAGGTGTTGATAAACGTACAAGAGTCCAGTTTTGAAATCATTGTACACCAAAACAAGGAA
>JALZVV010000072.1 GCA_023299935.1 Dokdonia sp. | reverse complement strand
AGGCTGTGGCATAAAAAGTGGGCTTGTGAGCGGTGTGACCTCCTCCCGTTAAACTGGACAATTGATAACTAGAGATTTCTGAATAAATAATGTTTAACTTTAAAACAGGAATTTACTTATGAAACGATCAAAATTTACAGAGTCACAAATTGTATTTGCAATTAAACAAGTTGAGACAGGGACAGGTCTTAATGAAGTTTGTCGCAAGATGGGTATTAGTGCTGCTACGTTCTACAACTGGAAAAAGAAATATGGTGGTCTTGGTGTTTCGGAACTCCGACGCCTTAAGAATTTAGAAGATGAAAACAGTCAGTTAAAGAAACTGGTTGCAGATTTAAGTCTTGACAAGCAAATCCTACAGGATGTATTGAAAAAAAAGTTCTAAGACCAGCTCGAAAGCGGGAGATGGTCGATAATATCAGGATGGAATATAACATTTCAATAAACCGTTGTTGTAGGGTGGTTATGCTGTCTAAGAGTGTTTTTTACTACAAGCACAAAGGCCGCCGTAATGATGACTTTCTTAGAATGCGCATGAAAGAAATAGCTGCTACAAGAGTTCGTTATGGATTTTGGCGTATATATATTCTTCTCAGGCGTGAGGGTTTTACAGATAATCATAAACGTGTATACAGAGTATATTGTGAAGAGGGGTTGAACTTACGTAGTAAACGCCCTAGACGCAATAGAGCTGCAGCTAATAGACAGCCAAATGATGGTAGTTCTTCTACTTTACACGAGTGTTGGAGTATGGATTTTGTGTCAGATCAGCTTTTTGATGGCACAAAATTTAGAGGCTTAACTGTAGTAGATAATTATAGTAGAAAGTGCCTTGCCATTCACGCTGGAAAATTCCTTAAAAGGAGTGATGTAGTAGAAGTTATGGAAATTGTTACCTTTGAACAAGAAACTCATCCAAAACGTATTAAAGTAGATAATGGGAGCGAGTTCATTAGTAAAGTATTAGATAAATGGGCGTATGAGAACAAAGTAGAACTAGATTTCTCAAGACCAGGGAAACCAACCGATAATCCATTTATCGAAAGCTTTAATGGATCATTTAGGGATGAGTGCCTTAACGTAAACTGGTTTTTATCTTTGGAAGATGCGCAAGAGAAATTTGATATCTGGAAAGAGGACTATAACTCTTTTAGACCACATAGTTCATTGGGGGATATATCCCCCAATGAATACATAAAACAGAATGAAAATAGCTCAGAATTTCTAATTATGAGTGGTTCGAATTAAGGGAGGAGGTCAAATTCATATCTGTATTTCCTCCCTTTTTTTCTAATAGTGCATGCTTATATGGTGCTTTTTCGAGGCAAATACTATTTATATACTTAGTCTGTGTATATGCTTTATCAAAGTAAAAACCCTTCACGATTTAATGTGAAGGGTTCAGTTTTATATGGGATAAAAATATTTTCTTAAATACTCGTGATACTTATAGTTCCTGTGCGGCCATTCCAGCTCCAAGTGCCACTAGCAGCTGGCATACAGTTGTCATCTGAGAAACCACCTGGAATTCCAGCCAAAGGTATTGGTGCGCCAAAAGACAAGCTCCAACTAGCATCAAATCCATTAAGTAATGATGTTTGACCACCAGAACTTATACTACCAGCTCCTCCTAAAGCAGCTCCTCCTAAAGGATTAGGGATATCACTGGGAATAATAAACGGTGCATTAGAAAATCCTGTACCAATAGCAGCTTCTATACAAGCAAGAGCACCATTTCCCTCAAAATCACTATCCATTATAGGCGTGGTAGATCCTGTGTGAGTAACTACTAACGTTCCTATATTTTCTGTAGGGATATTTACGGTAACAGGAATTGGGAATCCAGGAACAGTAACCTCCACATCCACAATAACAACAGCACCATTACCCATTACATCCCAATTTCCGTTAAATGCAGGATTTGTAGTATCTATATAGGTTCCTGTTAATACAAAACTATCAACTCCTTTTGTGCTTTTTTGTGCTACTATATAGCCATCTGTTAGTTCATTAGTGAACTGCACACTAGTTTGTACTGGATTATTGAAATCTTCAAAATTCATTATAAAACTTCCAATAGAATTTTCAAAAAGGACAATAGAAGCATCTTTTGTTTGGGGTATACCTTTAAATTTTAATGAGCTACCATTTGTCATTTGTACTAAAGCACTGTATTGATTTTTTTCACCGGAATTGATTATGATCTTACCGTGAATATCAGCATTTGTATGATGTCCCATAACGCCTACATATTTACCCTTGGGCGAGTCATCTAAATCTGAGGAGGCAACAAATGTCTCAAGATTTACAGCTATAAAAGTTTCTGATTCATTTGTAATGTTTAGGTCATCATTTTGACAGCTATAAAAACATAGCATTAGTATTGCTAAAATTCCTAATCTATTCAATTTCATCTTGTTGAAGTTTGTAATTTTGTTCAAATATAAGTGTTGGTAGTTGATTCCTGATGCAATAATTTGGTTAATTATTGTTTTTCATGATGTTTGTTTATGAATGACATAATTTTCTTACAAGACAACATCAGTCTTCCTGTTTTGTGACTCAAAATTGATTGAACATTGCTTGTTTTCGCGAAAGCATAAAACCTAAATTCAAGCTCTAATATTTAAAGGAAAGTCCAAATTGCATACCAAAATAGAAAGGTCTAAAGTTGGTATTGGTGCTTGTAAATGGATTAACCTGATATTTAAAGGCTGGCTCTGCGTCAAATCTCCACCTCCTAGAAAAATTATAGTGAGCGCTGAGCCCTAGATTAGCTGCAAAGCTCAAGTCTCTTAAATTGGTTTGACGGCCTATAAGTAGTTCATCTCCATTGTCTGATGTCGCAAATAATGCATTGTTATTTAATACAAAGAGACTAAGACCGGAATTAAGGCTTAAACCAATACGTTTATTAATAAATTTATATTGATAATCTACAGGGACTTCAAGATAAGAGATATCTTGTTCAATACTGACTACTTGATTTTGTTCAAAAAATGTTTGCGCTTCTGGACTTGTCTCTAGGCTAGGTTGGTTAATATCTTGTGCATTTATAGCAGTGAGTTGAAATATATTAATGTTGCCATTTACAAATGATACTTGAAAATTATCTGTTCTATACCTGAGTGGTGCGACACCAACACCAAAGCGTAGGCTCGATTTTTTTGAAAGCGGGTAATCTACTCTAAAACCATAACCAACAGTCGGTATTGCTTCTCTGGGATTGTTTACTAATCGATCATCAATAGATGAGCCACGCACTAAAGATCCATAACTTAATAAACTGGTATAAGGTGTAAATGCGATTTTATATTCTGTAGCAGCTTGACGTTTTAATGCACGCTCCTCATCTGTTAATGGAGATTTAGTAATTTTTGTCTTTATATTTTTAGTAGCACTTGTAATAGCTTGTTCCTTTTGTTCTGTTACTTTTTTAGTGGCCTCTGCTAATGCTTCGCTCTTAAGTTGAGCTTGATAGAAGCTCTCATTTTCTGCAAGTTGAGCTTGTATTGCTTCTTGAAGTTCTTTTTGAATTTTTGCATTATATAAGGCTCTTGCCTTTAATTCTTCAGGTGAG
>JALZVV010000071.1 GCA_023299935.1 Dokdonia sp. | reverse complement strand
AGGCGTTTGCCTCAATCCTTCTTGAAAAAATTCTGGCAAGCTAATCTTAAAGTCATTGGGTACGCTTTGCCTTAATAATGGAATCTTTACAAATGGCAATACAAAACTCAAGATTGGAGTAAGTAGTAGATATGCTCTATTCCAATTAAAAAAGGTTTCCTTCTTTAAAAAGAACTCATAAACTACTAAAAACAGTAGCTGGAAACTTATAATCTGTAAGATATAATGTATCATCTCTGAGTGTCTTTATTAATCTCCTTCATAATCTCCTCCATTTCTGATATACTCACATCGTTGTTCTTGACAAAAAAGGATACCATACTTTTAAATGAACCTTGGAAATAACCATCCATAATTTTAGTAAGCGACTGGCTACTATAGTCTGTTTTAGCTACCAAAGGAAAATAAATATGACCTCGTCCTTCTTTACGGTAATCCACAAATCCCTTGTCTTCTAATATTCTTACAATAGTAGAAACGGTATTATAGGCAGGTCTAGGCTCTGGAAATTCCTCTATAATAGCGGCTACTTTTGCCTCTTTAAGATCCCATAGGACTTGCATAATATCTTCTTCGGCTTTGGTAAGTTGTTTCATATTATATATTGTTATACGGTTTGTATCTAGTATCCAGACGCTATAAAATTCTGAAACAAGTTCAGAATGAGGATAATAGTAATCAGGATGTAAATATAACTAAAAACTTAGTTTAAACTAATTTATTAGTTATAAAATTGTAACAATTCTGTTTATCTTTCGTCTTATGTAGTGTAAACACTAACTATGATTGACATTTTACTAGTTCTACTAGCTTTCATTCTTATTATCGTAGGAATGATAGGGAGTTTTCTTCCTGTATTGCCCGGCCCGCCTATCGCTTGGTTAGGCATACTATCATTATATTTTACTAATGCCATAACGATTCCTGTCTATATAGTAGTCATTACCGCGATTATCGCGATTACTATGTTTATACTGGATTATATTATTCCTGCAGCAGGCACCAAGCGTTTTGGAGGCAGCAGAGCTGGTGCAATAGGCACAACTATTGGCCTTATAGTAGGCATACTAGCACCCATTCCTATGGGAATTATTATAGGTCCTTTTGTTGGGGCTTTTGTGGGTGAAGTTGGTTTTAATAAATCAGATTCTAAAACAGCTGCAAAAGCGGCAACTGGTTCTGTGCTAGGCTTCTTAGCCAGTTCTTTTATGAAATTTGTAGTCTGCCTTGGATTTTTGGCCCTATTTTTCTTTGAGGTATTTGCAAATGCTAGTGCACTCTTTTCCTTTTCCTAGACTTTTCCTAAGATAATTTGTGTTTTTTATGCTTCCTGGATGATGTCAGGACAGGTTTCGCGAAAGCGTAGCACTTTATATTTTTACCACAATAAACTCAGAACGTCTATTGCGCTGATGCTCTTCTTCTGAGCATTTTACTCCATTAGAACATCTATTTAATGGTTGGCTCTCTCCATAACCTTTTCCGCTAAGTCGGCGTTTATTGACTCCTTTATCAATCATATAGCCTATGGTAGACGTATTTCTTTTATCTGATAATAATTGATTGTAAGAATCTCTAGACCTACTATCTGTATGAGAGCGCACATCTACTTTAACATTAGGATTTGCATTCATAAATGCAATCACTTTTTCTAACTCAATTGCTGCTTCTCGTTCTATATTGAACCTATCTACACCGAAAGAAATAGGATTTAAATTGAGCAATTTTGCAAGGTCATCTCCTACTTTAATCGATCTTAGGTCGCGTTCCAAATATATAGTATAACTAGGATTGCCCAGCGCATCTTCTGTATTAATAGTAACAGCCCTAGTGCTGTATTGAGGTTTAGATCCTCTTATGCTATAATGCTCATTACATTGCGCCACATTAAAACGGTAGTTCCCAGAAGCATCAGCATTGACTGTTTCCAAAACAGTATTATATGCATCCACTAAGCTTAGTCGAGCATCCCCTAAAGCATTATTAGAACCCTTTTCTAGTATGAGTCCTTCTACAATTAAAGCACACGAAGTGTTAGGAATAAATTTATAAATATCAGCACTACCCTTTCCCGAATCCCGAGTAGAAGTAAAGAATCCTGACTCTTTTTCATTAAGTACTAATGCATAGTCATCAAAAGCACTATTGATAGGGCTTCCTACATTTTCTATAAGCAACTGAGAATAATCTTGATCTACTAGGCTTGTCCTAAAAATATCCAATCCTCCCTGTCCAGGATGAGTATCCGAAGCAAAATATAAGTCTTCGTTATCACTAACATAAGGATAGGTATCATTACCTGCAGTATTAATCGCATTTCCCATATTAATAGGAGCACCGTCAAATCCATTTTCATTTATAGCTACATACCAGATATCCATCAAACCGAAACTTCCTGGCATATTAGAAGTAAAATAAAGACGGGAGTTATCACTGTTTAAGGCTGGATGTGCTACAGAATAGGATTTGCTATTAAATGCCAATTCTAAGGGCTTACCCCATTTACCTTTGGTTTTAACAGACTTGTACAGCTTTGAATTCCCTTTGTTAGTACGTGTAAAATACATGGTGTTTCCATCCTTAGAGAAAGCCGTAGAACTCTCCTCATATTTAGAATTCAATTTATCACCAAAAGGTTTTGGACTCGCATAGTAGCCTAAGTTTGCATCAAAATTAGATTGAAACAAATCTGCCGGCACTAGACTTTTCTTTTTTTTCTTGCTGCTTCCTGTATGACCAGAAGATGCAAAGATTAAGTTCCCTTGATACAAAGTAGGGCTAAAATCTGCGTATTCCGTATTTATGCGACCTATATCTTGTAGTATATACTTACTTATTTTTGAGCTACCGCCAGCACCTGCATCCTGAGCTATCATAGTCGCTGTAGCGAGAAAAAAAACAAGAAGTGCTTTTACTATGAGTGCTTTCATAAATTATATTATGTTTTCAGGCTAATTGCTCCGGTTATCTCTTAAACTCACCTATAAGATGTCCAAGAAAATCAAATACTACTCTCTGCCCTAAAGCACTATAGTATTTAATCTAATAATCTTCAAGTAAACCCTATTCCAGTTAACCCCACAATATTTTCGATAAAAACATGTTTTTTTCCGACATAAAACTAGGGCGTATCAATATGATTTAATCTAGCTACAGAAAACGTTTAATAACATTCCAAATATCATTACCAAAAATGACTACCATAAGCCCCATAACGATTACAAAACCTACAATCTGACCACGCTCTAAGGTTTTCTCACTTGGTGCTTTGCCTGTAACCATCTCGTATAATAAGAACATCACGTGACCTCCGTCTAATGCAGGAATAGGCAAGATATTTACAAATGCAAGCCATACAGAAAACATTGCTGTAAAGCCCCAAAATGCATACCAGTCCCAAGTAGGAGACATCATCTCAACAATACCTATAGGTCCTTTCACCTTTTTGTAACCCTGTATCTTATTATTAAAAATTAACTTGAACTGACGTACTTGTTTAGACAACACATCAAAAGTTTTTGTAAAGGCTAATGGGATAGCCTCTAGAACACCATACTCATCTGTAACTAACAACTCTTCTTGAGACGAATAAACTCCTAAGGGAATATCTTCTCCAATGGTAAGATTTTTAGTAATCCTACTGCCATCTCTATCTAGGGTAACCACTACCTCGCCTCCTTTTGCTCCTTTCAAAGACTTATTAAATTGTACCCAATGCGTAATCACTTCGTTATTAATCCCTATAATTTTATCATCCACGCGAATGTCATTAGTCTCCGCTAAAGATTCTGGTTCAATAGAGCCAATAATATTACTAAAACGAGGTTCAATAAAACGCTCTTCACTATCCAAAATAGCTTTTTTAGCCTCATCCGGTAGGGCAAAACTAAGTTCCTCACCATCTCGCAATACCGTTACATCATCACCTAAAAGTACGTCTATCTGTACATCAGAAAAACGTGTAACACGCTTATCATCAATCTTAAGAATCTGGTCTCCATTTTGCAGGCCTAATTGCTCTCCTACATTTCCTACTGCAATACCATATTTTAATCTATCTGCAGGCACATAGGTATCTCCATAATACACAAGCATCGCTGCATAAATAAACCAAGCGAGCAATACATTAACCGTAACCCCTCCTACCATAACGATAAGACGCTGCCAGGCTGGTTTAGAACGAAACTCCCAAGACTGGGCAGGCTTTGCCATCTGTTCCTTGTCCATACTCTCATCGATCATCCCAGCTATCTTTACATAGCCTCCTAGCGGCAACCAACCCACACCATAAACCGTATCTCCTATTTTCTTTTTGAACAAGGCAAACTTCACATCAAAAAACAAGAAGAACTTCTCTACCTTAATCCCAAACCATCGGGCGGGTAAGAAGTGACCATATTCGTGCAACACCACCAGTATAGAAATGGATAAAACAAATTGTGCTATCTGTATCAATAATTCCATAAAATTGTAATCCTAATTAGAAACGAACAAAAGTAACCTTTTGAAGCGGGTTATGGAAGTTTTTACGCTTTCGCGAAAGTGTAATTAAGAAACTTTTAAATAAAGCCGTTAGAACTTATGCGTTTTGGGTCGTAATTTTGCATAAAACAAAGCAAAATGGCAACGCGTATCGCCAGATATAAAACCTTAATCATCACACTTGTAGTTCTGTCGAGTGTCATCCTTTATATCATCTATCAATTGCTTAATGTACCTCCAAGACTAACTATTTATCAACCTGAAAGAATAGATAAAGAACTTGTAGATTCTACTTTACACTATGTAAAAAAATATCACAAAATAGCACCCTTCTCCCTCACCAATCAAAATGGAAAAACCATTACCCAAGCAGACTATGAAGACAAAATTTATGTAGCAGATTTCTTCTTTACAACTTGTCAGACCATCTGTCCCATAATGACCGAGCATATGGTTCAAATTCAAAGAGAATTACAAGACGATCCCGAAGTGCAATTGCTTTCTCACTCTGTAATCCCAGAATACGATACCCCTCAAATTCTAAAAGAATACGCCCTAAAAAAAGGAGTAGACGACAGCAAATGGAATCTAGTTACAGGATCTAGAAAAGCAATATTTACACTTGCCCGTAAAAGTTATCTCGCTGTAAAAGATGTCCCCGGCACTAAAGATGACCTGGATATGGTACATACCGAAAATTTTATGCTCATCGATAAGAAAAAGCAAATACGTGGGTATTATGACGGTACGGTAGACGAAGATATTGACCGATTACTTGAAGATATCCAAATCCTTAAAGCCGAATACGGCCCGAAAAAAAGTTTCTGGGAGAAGTTGTTTTGACGGAAGCTTGGCTGTTGGCTACTAGCTTTTGGCTCTTGGGGATTAGCTACTAGCAATTAAAGATTATCACTTTTCACCAACTACCGACTACTGACTAAAGACTATCTACTGAAAGCTAAAGGCTAAAAGCCAAAAGCTACTGACTCCCGTCTACTGTCTACTGTCTTTAAAAACCGTAATCGTTAATCTTTACAGCTTTTTCGTAAGTCTTCGTTTTTTAGCTTATTTTTGTTGTTTAAATTCAATCTAAATAAACATTGAAGAGAACGGTAGCGCAATTAGAAAAAGGAGAAAAAGCCATTATCCTAGACGTAGCAACAGAACACGTGCCTTTAAAACTCCTTGAAATGGGATGTCTTCCAGGCAATGAAGTAGAGTTATTACAACTCGCTCCCTTTGCAGACCCAATGTATGTTAATATTAATGGATGCCATCTTGCGATTCGAAAAGAGACGGCTATTCATATTACAATTGAAACCCCAGCTTAATGGCAAAACAACTCAATGTAGCGCTTATTGGTAATCCCAATACAGGAAAGACCTCTGTATTTAATCTTCTCACCGGTCTCAATCAGCAAGTTGGAAATTACCCAGGAATCACGGTTGAAAAAAAAGAAGGAATTTGCAAACTCGCTCGCGGTGTAAAAGCACATATTCTTGATCTACCCGGAACCTATAGTCTTAATGCCTCGTCGCTAGACGAGAATGTTGTAATTGAGCTTCTTCTTAATAAGAATGACAAGGACTTTCCAGATGTTGCTGTAGTGGTTTCTGATGTAGAGAATCTAAAGCGCAATCTATTACTCTTTACACAAATTAAAGATTTGGGCATTCCTACTATTCTTGCCATTAATATGGCAGATAGGATGAAACACAAGGCAATAAGTCTGGACATTCCCGCAATGGAAGAAAAACTACAGACTAAAATTGCCCTGATTAGTAGCCGAAAAAATGAGGGGATTGACCAACTTAAGGAACTCATTACCCAATACAAAACAATACCTACTAGCTCTTGTGTCAATGCATCGTCCATTGCCCCTGAGTATTTTGATAGATTGCGCAAGGCATTCCCTAATCAAGATCTATACAAACTATGGCTGGTGATAACTCAAGATGTAAACTTTGGGAAAGTTGAGCGTCAAGAAATGAATATTATTGCTTCTTTTAAAACAGAATCTACCAGCAACCTAAAACGCCTCCAGCAAAAGGAAACCATCATTAGATATAAATTTATTAATGATGTCCTTAAGGAAACGCAAACCATTGATACTGCTAATGCAAAAGACTTGCGCTCTCGTCTAGACCGTGTACTTACACATAAGGTTTGGGGATATGTTATCTTTTTTGCCATATTACTACTCATTTTCCAAGCAATTTATGAGTGGTCTAGCTATCCCATGGATTTTATTGATGAGACCTTTGCATCTTTGAGCGAGTGGGTAAAAAACACTTTGCCAGAAGGAGCACTCACTAATCTTCTAGCAGAAGGGATTGTCTCTGGTTTAGGAGGTATTGTGATTTTCATTCCCCAAATTGCCTTTTTGTTTCTCTTTATTTCTGTGCTAGAAGAGAGTGGTTATATGAGTCGGGTGGTTTTTTTAATGGATCGTGTGATGCGACGTTTTGGATTAAGTGGTAAGAGTATTGTTCCTTTAGTATCTGGGACTGCCTGTGCGATTCCGGCTATTATGGCCACGCGAAATATTGAGAGCTGGAAAGAACGCCTCATCACTATTCTGGTAACCCCTTTTACCACCTGTTCGGCAAGACTGCCTGTCTACCTTATTATTATTGCGCTGGTCATTCCAGATAAAGAATGGGGATTCTTTAATGTACAAGGGCTAGTCCTTATGAGTCTTTATTTGCTAGGCTTTGGAGCAGCAATTGGATCTGCATGGTTACTCAACAAAATTTTAAAAATAAAAAGTAAGACCTTTTTTGTGGTAGAGATGCCCAACTACAAATTACCACTGCTAAAAAATGTTGCGATTAATGTGGTCGAAAAAACAAAAGCTTTTGTGGTAGATGCGGGTAAAATTATACTTGCTATTTCTATCGTACTTTGGGTTCTCGCTTCTTTTGGGCCTACTACCCAATTCTCAGATGCAGAGGCCATTGTAACGGCTCAGATGGAAGATGGCGCTTTTAACAGAGCAGACTTAGAAAAACAAATTGCTTCCCACAAACTGGAGCACAGTTATATAGGGTATATGGGTAAATTTATAGAACCCGCAGTAGCACCCTTGGGCTATGACTGGAAGATCGGAATTGCGATTATCACTTCATTTGCAGCACGAGAAGTTTTTGTAGGAACACTGGCCACTATTTACAGTGTAGGTGATGATGAAGAAGAAACGATACGCAACCGAATGGCGGGGGAAGTAACCGCTGTAGGAATGCCTAGATTTAATCTAGCAAGTGGTATCTCATTACTATTATTTTATGCCTTTGCAATGCAATGCATGAGTACTCTTGCCATTGTAAAACGAGAAACCAATAGTTGGAAATGGCCGGTAATACAATTCGGAGGGATGACTATTTTTGCTTACATTACCGCATTAATTGCCTATCAATTTTTAAAGTAAAGTTTTGTCACTGCGCACGACCTAGAACTATGGATATTTTTCAAAACATTGTTGTCTTATTAATTTTTGCTGGAGCACTGGGATATCTTTTCACAAAACTAGTTTGGATGCCTCCCTTTTTAAAAAAGAAAAGAGCCTCAAAAGGCTCTTGTGGGGATGATGGTTGTGCGTGTCATTAATTTTCTCGCACACTTAATACCAAATAATATTCATTTTGATTTTTAGGCACTGCACTTTTAGGATAAGGCTGTAAAAGCAGCGCTTCAATCCCTAGTGACTCAGTGTCAACTATACTTAATATTGAGTTTAAAGGAGCAAATTTAAGTTCCTTCTCAGAATCAAGCTTTCCGTTTGTAAATATTTCCACAAGTAC
Organism: Dokdonia sp.; assembly: GCA_023299935.1. Taxonomy (GTDB): domain Bacteria; phylum Bacteroidota; class Bacteroidia; order Flavobacteriales; family Flavobacteriaceae; genus Dokdonia. The sequence continues at coordinate 4,050 of JALZVV010000071.1, read as the reverse complement.
TTTTGCCTCTCCTGCCCAAACACATTGCACATCTTCAGGACATCTAGAATCAGAAATTACTTTCTTAAACTTAATCTGAGTATCTCCAAAATCAGCCATATCACCATACATCAATTTTACTCCAATAGTAGGCGGTTCTAATTTTTGAGTTGGGGTGTTTTGTGCTTTCGCGAAAGCATAATTAAACACAAGCAAGGCTATAAAAAGAAATTGTTTCATAAGTCTAAATTTAAACAATCTAAGACAATAAAGATGCCAATGTACAATTACCCACGGAATAAGAAAAAATCATCTTTCATAGGTTCGATTTTTTCATCCTTATTAGTAACTATATATTCTAGGGCCAGCTCTGTAAACTCTTTTCCTTTTTTAGTAAGAGTGACTATATTATCAGCTATGCTAATCATATTGTTTTTCTGTGCTAATTCTAAGACTGTTCGTGATCGTACTCTTTGCCAGTTGATATGTTCATTGAGGTGATTGATATGGCGCTCGCTCTCCTCAGTATGATTATTAAGATGCAATAAAAAGGTGAGTAGAGAAACTTCTGTGCGCTGTTGTCGCTGTCTGTACATCACGGCTATAATTCCTTTGCTAGGTGCAAAAAGATACACCATTAAAAATACCAAGCCTAAGATGGTAGTCATAGATCCCGAAATAGAAGCGTCTAATATATGGGCCATCCAATAGCCTGCAACGGCCGATGAAACTCCAAAAATAACAGAGAGCACGAGCATTTTCTTTAAATCAGAAGTAAGTAAATATGCTGATGCTGCCGGAGCAATCATTAACGCCACTACGAGCACAGCACCTACCGCATCAAAAGCACCTACCACCGTCACTGATGAAATAGACATCAAACCATAATGCATCACCACTGGAGAAAAACCAAGTGCAGAAGACAGTCCAGCATCAAAAGTACTCACCTTTAATTCCTTAAAAAACGCAAATAATAATCCTATAGCTACTAGTAATATGCTTCCCATTACCCATAGCGATTTTGGCCCGACATCTGCTCCCGCAATTAATAACCTATCAAAAGGAGCAAAAGCGAGTTCGCCTAATAGAACGGCGTCTACATCTAGGTGCACATCATTAGCATTTTTTGCAATAAGAATAACCCCTATACTAAAAAGCGCAGGAAAGACTAATCCTATCGCAGTATCTTCTTTGACCAAACCGGTTTTCTGAATCGCCTCTACAAGCACTACGGTAATTACTCCTGTAATTGTTGCTAAAAGAATCAACAAAGGAGAATTTAAATCGTGGGTAATTAGGAAACCAATCACTATACCTGGCAGGATAGAGTGACTTATTGCATCGCTTATTAATGACATTTTTCTCAGCACAAGAAAAACACCTGGTATCGCACAGGCAATAGCAACTACAGCGGCAATTAATTGTATTTCTAGCTGTGCTCCCATTATTGCTTATATAAATTTTCGGCGGCATGATATCCCTCCTGAGTGAGTGACCATTGTACTCCTTTTACCTGCACCCAGTTTTTTTCTTCCATTTTCTTAAGTGTTCCTTTAGTATACCCTTGAAAATTATTGAGAATCTTTATCGCGTGTGGGTGTGAAATATCTGGATGGTCTCTCACGATGTCAAACATAAATTGTAATGTCTTTTGTAATTGCAAGTCACGCCTGTTTTTCCAGAAGCGTATTTGCTTAAATAAGATGCCTCGCTGCGGCGAAAAAACAAAGGAAACAAGTACAAATACGGCAGCGACTAATACGATTACCGGCCCCGTGGATAGATTGTTTTCACTAGCACTAATTGCGGTTCCGAAGACCCCTGCAAAAGCACCAAATAATGCTGCAAGAATGAGCATTATACTTAGTTTATTAGTCCATTGTCTGGCTGCGGCTGCCGGTGCAAGTAACATCGCACTCATTAACACAACACCAACGGTTTGTAAACCTAAAACTATAGCGAGAACGATAAAAAAGGTGATCAGTACATCAATAAATCGAGTATTAAAACCTAAAGTCTTAGTATAATCTGCATCAAAGAGTAAGATTTTAAATTCTTTCCAAAACAGTAATACGATCACCAGACATACACCTGTAACTATCGCCATTAAGGTCACATCCTTCTGAACTAGTGTCGCGGCCTGACCAAAAAGATATTTATCCAATCCTGCCTGATTGGCATTAGGTTGTTTCTGAATGAAAGTCAATAACAACATTCCAAAACCAAAGAACAAAGAGAGAATCAATCCAAGAGCTGTGTCACTTTTTAAATGCGTTTTTGTAATCATCCCTCGTATCCAAAACGTACCGATTAAACCACTTACTAAGGCTCCTATCAACAATAGATTCGTGTCTTTTGTACCTGTTATTAAAAAAGCCAAAGCAATACCTGGCAATGCGGCGTGAGATATTGCATCTCCTAAAAGACTCTGCTTTCTCAATACAGCAAAACTCCCGAGCATTCCACAAATCGCCCCCAAAATCGCCGTGCCTAACGTAATAGTACGAAGGGTATAATCTGTAAAGACGAGGGTGAAATATTCGCTTAGTTCCATACATTAGTAGCTGTTAGATCTTAGCTATTAGTTCTTAGGTTTTGATTTAATAAATTTCTTTACTCCTTGTATCATTTTTGCTAATTCTTCAAGTTTAGTCCTACACAAATTATCTTCTTCCTTGTCTATATACACCTGTCTCCTAGCAATTGTAGAACATACTACACATTCTTTAATTGAATTTAGTGCAATATCCAGATAACGATTAAACTGGGCATCCGAACTTCCTTGACCTTCCCCAATATTGAGTGAAATGGACAAAGCAGCTCTTCTATACTGAGCACTCAGAACAAAGCGCTCTTCTTTCGGAAATTTTTTAATTATTGAATATACTAAGTCTACAAAATCCAATGACTTTTGATAAACTTTCAATTTTTCAAAATTAAATTCAACCTCTTTACTCATTTCTCATATTCTCTAATAGCCAAAAGCTAAGTTCTAAACGCTATTGATTAACCGCCACTTTATAATTAATCCCATAAGTCTTAGTAAGGTTATCATCATTAAAGATGTCTTTTACGGGTCCTGTGGCAATTTTCTTGACATTTAAAAAAGTTACCCAATCAAAATATTCGGGAACTGTTTGCAAATCGTGATGCACAACTATTACCGTTTTATTTGCTTTACGAAGCTCTTTAAGGATATTTATAATAGCAATCTCTGTAGTAGCGTCTACTCCTTGAAAAGGTTCATCCATAAAATAGATTGCCGCGTCTTGCACTAAGGCTCTTGCTAAAAACACACGTTGTTGTTGCCCTCCACTAAGTTGGCTAATCTGTCTTCCTTTAAAAGAAAGCATTCCTACTTTTTCTAAAGCTTCTAAAGCTGCTTTTTTTTCTTTCTTTCCTGGTCGTTTTATCCAACCCAGCTTACCGTAGGTTCCCATCATTACTACATCTAAGGCAGTGGTTGGGAAATCCCAATCTACACTCCCCTTTTGCGGAACATAGGCCACAAGCTTACGCTGTTTTTCATACGGTTTATCATAAATAGCAACACTCCCTGCAATAGGATCTATAATTCCTAAAATAGATTTAATAAGTGTAGATTTTCCCGCTCCATTAGGCCCTACAATAGCCATAAGCACACCTTCTGGAATTTGCAGATCAATATCCCACAGTACCGGTTTATAGTTATAGGCTACGGTAAGGTCATCTACTTGAACAGCTATCTTGGGGCTTTCCATACTATTTTAATGAATTTACTATAGTGTTTACATTATACCTAAACATACCTAGATAAGTGCCCTCAACAGTTCCTGCATCTCCTAAAGCATCGCTATACAAAGACCCTCCTATTACTACTTCGTGATCCTTTGCTCGCACCGCTTCTTGAAGCGCTTCTATCGTGCGTTGCGGCACAGAGCTTTCTACAAAAATGGCTTTTACATTATTGTCTATGATAAACTGAGATAGTCTTTGCACATCCTGAACACCTGCTTCTGTAGCTGTAGAGAGTCCTTGTAATCCTACCACATTAAAGTCATAACTTTTACCGAAATAATTAAAAGCGTCGTG
>JALZVV010000070.1 GCA_023299935.1 Dokdonia sp. | reverse complement strand
CTGTCCCTACTGGAGCTAGAACAGGATTTCCAGCACCATTTACATTTGTATTTGTAGATACAATACATGATTGCCCATATCCAGCTAAAGCTGTGAAAAGAAGCAAGAAGGCCGTTACTAAGACTTCTTTCTTTATAGAAAGTAATCCTTTAGCTTTTAAAGCTTTGTTAGTTAGTACTATTGAGTTAGTTGTAATTTCTTTCATAAAATAGGCTTATTAGTATGTAGGCACCATCCAAAAGCGCCCGTTTATGGCAAATGTAATTGTTAAAAAAGTGTAGTTGGTAAAAAAATAAAACTTAACATCTTTATTCTATGAAATACACTATAACATCGATTAAATACACATATCAATTTTTATTACTGATTAAAATACCATTTTACCCGATGAATGACAGTTTTTTTTATCGATGTGTTTCTTTTTTTTAAATGTTAAAACACACATTTTCTGAGTATTCTCTCTTTCCTATCGTTTATCTACAATCAATTTATTTATGCTGTAGTTTCCTTCGCTTCACAAAATCTCAAAAAAAGCATGTATCGAGATCATCTTGCACGCTTTACTTCTTAAAAGCGATGTATATGATCACTCTCTTTATTATACTTTTCTTTTACATTGCCCCTCTTGCCACAATCTCCAGAAAGGAAAGGAAAGGAAACATACGTCTGGGTTATACAAGAAGTGAATTGAGTTTTGTGATGTGAGGATTCACCGCGGGGTGGTGTATGGCTTTATACTCAGTAAACTTTGATCGCTGTTGTATATCCCTGAAAAGCGGGAATTGCCCAAGCTACGCTTACTGATTACCTAAACACACTTTTCCAAAAAAAATACGCTACCGCTAAAACGGCACGGCTTTTTGTTTTCTAAGCGTATGAAAGACAAAAAGCCCAATCTTACGATTCGGATTTTGCTTAAAGTACTCGAGACGGATACCGATAGCCATCGGCATGAACCTGTACGTCCTAATGGACATTTGATTTTATCCCAAAAACCTTCGGGACCAACATTAACTATACAGTATTAATAGTTTATCTGAAATCTTTGGGTACTTCACCAAGTTTTTTATGTAGACCGCACTCTTCATGCGCTTTATATGATTTTCAATATTTCGTGCTTGCTCATACTTTAAATTATAAAGAACGAAGTATGTGTCCCAATCTTTTGCCCTAGACGTAAAACCATTAAAGGTATGATCTCTATGTTCCAGAAGTCGTTTTTCAAAATCTAAACATCTCCCTATATAGAAACGATTAATTTCCTTTGAATAGAGGATGTACACTGTAGCCATAACTTAGAAACAAAAAAACCCCTGTAAAAACAGGGGTTTCAAAGTACTCGAGACGGGACTTGAACCCGTACGTCCTAATGGACATTGGATTTTAAGTCCAACGTGTCTACCAATTCCACCACTCGAGCTTATTATCACGTAATGTAACAATAAATTGGTATTAATTTTAAGTATACTTTCGCGAAAGCGTACTCCTTATCTTATTTAGAGCGAAAGACGGGATTTGAACCCGCGACCCCCACCTTGGCAAGGTGATGCTCTACCCCTGAGCTACTTTCGCATTCAATCTATTTAAAGAACGATGCTGTTTGCAACAGCGGATGCAAATTTAAGACTTTTCTTGTTTTGGCAAAGGTTTTTTTAAATGAATTTCTAAGAAGCTGTATTCTCTTTTTTCTTAACCAGCATTCGTTTAATCTCATTAAGTTTCATAAGTGCCTCTACCGGAGTAAGTGTGTCTATATCTGTATGCAGAATCTCTTCCTTAATTTCTTGTAATAAAGGGTCGTCCAAATTAAAGAAACTAAGCTGCATTTCTTCTTCATTTGCTTTCTTAAGCTTGCCCATAAGTTCGTCACTGCCATGAGACTTCTCCAGTTTTTGCATCATTTTAGTAGCTCGCCGCAGCACTTGCTGCGGCATTCCCGCCATTTTTGCGACATGTATTCCAAAGCTATGCGCGCTCCCACCTTTAACCAACTTACGCAAGAACAATACATTGTCCTTTAACTCCTTAACAGAGACATTATAGTTCTTGATTCTCTCAAAGGTCTCACTCATTGCATTAAGTTCGTGATAATGAGTGGCAAATAAGGTTTTAGGTCTTCCTGGATGCTCGTGTAAATATTCACTAATCGCCCAAGCGATGCTTATCCCGTCATAGGTGCTTGTGCCTCTGCCTATCTCATCTAGTAGGACGAGACTGCGATCACTTATATTATTAAGGATACTTGCTGTTTCATTCATCTCTACCATAAAGGTAGATTCTCCCATAGAGATATTATCGCTCGCACCCACTCGTGTAAAAATTTTATCTACCAATCCTAATCGGGCTTCTTTTGCCGGCACAAAACTGCCCATTTGAGCCAGGAGTACAATAAGCGCTGTTTGCCTTAAAATGGCACTTTTACCGGACATATTGGGTCCCGTAATCATAATCATTTGCTGGGTATCACGATCTAGATAGACATCATTTGCGACGTAGGTTTCTCCCAAGGGCAGTTGTTTTTCTATTACTGGATGTCTTCCCTCTTTTATTTCTAAAGAATAAGACATATCAAGTTGCGGACAGCTATAGTTGTTCTCCTGCGCAAGCTGAGCAAAGGCACTTAAACAATCTAACTGTGCCATATAACGAGCATTGCTTTGTACTTGCTCTATAAACTGATGCATCCACCCTACCAGCTCGGCATACAGCTGTTGTTCTATGCCCAGAATACGTTCTTCTGCACCTAATATTTTTGCCTCGTACTCCTTGAGCTCTTCTGTTATATAGCGTTCTGCACTCACTAAGGTTTGTTTTCTAATCCATTCTGGTGGCACTTTATCTTTATGGGTATTACGCACCTCAATGTAGTATCCAAAAACGTTGTTTGAAGCAATCTTGAGACTAGTAATTCCCGTGCGGGTTACTTCTCTTTCTAGCATCCCATCTAGGTAATCTTTACCTCCTTGTGAGAGCGCTCTTAGCTGATCTAGTTCTTTATGAAAACCGGGAGCAATCGTTCCTCCTTTTCCTAAAGCGATAGGCGCATCTTCATGGAGTGTTTCTTTAATTTTTGCTCTTAAAATAGCACACTCATTTAATTGTTCTCCTATTTCATTAAGGGCGCTGTTCTTTATATTTTGAGACAAGCCTTTGATAGGGATCATCGCTTCCAGCGCATTTTTAAGTTGTACTACTTCCCTAGGGCTCACCTTAGCCGTAGCCACTTTACTAATGAGTCGCTCTACATCTCCTATTTGCTTTAAATGATGTCTCATTTTTTCAAAAACTACTTGATCTTTCAAGAAATAGGTAACGACTTCCTGACGCCTTTGAATTTGTGACAACTGTTTTAAAGGAAGCGCGAGCCATCTTTTAAGCAACCTACCTCCCATAGGAGATACTGTTTTATCTATGACGTCTAGTAGGGTGATCGCTTTTGCATAAGCGCTCTGGTACAACTCTAAGTTGCGTATCGTAAATCGATCCATCCATACATAAGCATCTTCTGCAATGCGGTTAATACGGCTAATGTGCTTACGTTTATGATGCTGCGTTTCTCCTAAATAATGAAGGATCGCTCCAGAAGCAATCACGCCTTCGTGCAAATGCTCCACGCCAAAACCTTTTAAGGATTTTGTTTCAAAATGCTTGAGTAGCGACTCTGTCGCATAATCTATCTGAAACACCCAGTCCTCCAGATAAAAGGTGTGAAAATCATCTCCAAAGGCTTCATAAAAATCCTTCTTCTGCTTTTTAGAAATCAGGAGCTCGCTAGGCGCAAAGTTTTGTAATAACTTATCTATGTAGGCTGAATCTCCTTGAGCGGTGAGATACTCTCCAGTTGAAACGTCTAAAAAAGAGACTCCTATGAATTTATGACCCATATACACAGACCCCAAGAAGTTATTGCTCTTTGCCGAAAGGATATCATCATTAAGGGACACTCCAGGTGTGATCAACTCTGTTACTCCTCTCTTGACGATCGTTTTGGTTTGTTTTGGGTCTTCTAATTGATCACAAATGGCAACACGACATCCCCCTTTTACTAGTTTAGGTAAATAGGTGTTTAAAGAATGATATGGGAAACCTGCGAGTTCTATTTTCTCGCCCCCATTATTACGATTAGTCAAGGTAATATTGAGAATACCTGCCGCTTTTACAGCATCTACTCCAAAAGTTTCATAAAAATCCCCTACACGAAACAAGAGCATCGCATCCGGATACTTATTCTTAATCGTATTATATTGTTGCATTAAGGGCGTTACCTTTTTTGCAGATTTTTTTGCCATACTGCAAGGTACTTTTTTATTAAAAATAAGACGA
>JALZVV010000069.1 GCA_023299935.1 Dokdonia sp. | reverse complement strand
CTTTGGCATGATTTGTAGTCCTGTTCGTATGACAAGGTTTGTAAACTTCATTGTTATAGTATTAATATTTAGTATTACTGCTTGTAACCAAGAAGATGATAATGGCAATCTCCAAACTTTTGATCCTAATTTTTTTGTAGATGGTGAGATTGAGTTTATCACTAATGAACCAGATCCTTCTAAAATCACCTTAGTTTTTATAGGAGATGGATATTTAAAAGAAGATCTAAATAAAGATTCCGGAGCATATAGAGAAGCTGGATTGGATTATTTTGACCACATATTCTTTTTGGAGCCTTTCGCTACTTATCGCGACCATTTTAATGCGGCTATAATTTATACCGAATCTGAGGAAAGTAGCATTAGACCAGAAGGTCACGTTAAATAATACTGCATTGGGGGTATACACTATAGGAGAAAATCTCTATCGTGCTAATGCTTCTCGATTACAAAGCTATATTAACGAGCTTCCTAATGAATACTTAGATAGATATAATATACTTGTAGCAATAAATGGTGTCTTGGAGGGGAATGCTTTTAGAACTCTAAATAAAGAGCTTAATTATAATGGAAATATAGCCTGCTCTGGGAGTAATTCTCTCCGTGTTATGGCTCATGAATTGGGACATTCATTGGGATTATTAGGTGATGAATATGCAACTATCGATGAGATACATCCAGATTTTTCAATAACGCAGTATTTTGCAAATTTAGACAAGCCCCCAACCGTGGAAGATACCAAATGGAACCATTTTTTCGAAATTCCGGGTTATGAAAACCAAAGGCTCTGGTCAGGGGGAGATAATTATACATCAGGATTATGGCGTCCTACAGAATTTAGTGTTATGAATAGTTTAAATACTGATATTGAAAGTAATTTCTTTAATGCCGTAAGCAGAGAAGCGTTAGTTAAAGCCATTTATAATTTAAGAAATATTCCCTATTCTTTTGAAAAATTTTTAGCAAACGATAAGGCTAATAGTGTGAATAGAAGTTTTCAAAAAAACACTAATCTTGAATCGACGTGTTATGGCATTCAAATGGAAGAGAATTGAGAATATTTCTTTTGCAATTGTCTATCGTATAGTCATTCTTTATCTTCGCACTTTCTAAAAACACACGACTATGTCGACTGCCTTGAGAGCAATCTCACCTATAGATGGGCGCTACGCCTCAAAAACAGAAAGCCTTATTCCCTTCTTCTCAGAGGAAGCCTTAATCAAATACAGAGTAAAAGTAGAGGTTGAGTATTTTATTGCCCTCTGTGAGCTACCACTGCCACAACTCGAAAATATAGATAAGCATCATTACATCGCTTTGCGCGAAATGTATGCAGACTTCTCTACTCAAGACGCCCAAGCTATTAAGGACATAGAACGTGTAACCAATCACGATGTAAAGGCAGTAGAATATTTCATCAAAGAAAAATTTGACGCCCTTGGATTGCAAGAATACAAGGAGTTCATCCATTTTGGATTGACTTCTCAAGACATAAATAATACGGCTATTCCTATGAGTCTAAAGGATGCCGTAAATACAACATACATTCCTTTACTCTTAGAGGTTGTGGACCACTTAAGACAGTTTGTAGATGATTGGGCAGCGATACCTTTACTAGCGAGAACACACGGACAACCAGCCTCTCCTACCCGTTTAGGAAAAGAAATACAGGTGTTTGTAACGCGTATCGAAGAACAACTTAATTTATTAAACGATATACCTAGCGCCGCAAAATTTGGTGGTGCTACAGGAAATTTTAATGCACACAAAGTGGCATATCCAAATATAGATTGGAAGGCCTTTGGAAATAGTTTTGTACAGGAAACACTTAAACTACATCACTCCTTTCCTACCACTCAGATTGAGCATTATGATCATATGGCAGCCCTGTTTGATGGTCTTAAGCGTATCAATACAATAATAATAGACCTGAACAGAGATATGTGGACCTATATCTCTATGGACTATTTTAAGCAAAAAATAAAGAAAGGAGAAGTAGGTTCTAGCGCTATGCCTCATAAGGTAAACCCTATTGATTTTGAGAATAGTGAAGGAAATTTAGGAATCGCAAATGCGGTTTATGAACATCTCGCTGCAAAATTACCTATCTCTAGATTACAAAGAGATCTTACAGACAGTACGGTACTTCGTAATATAGGAGTCCCTATTGGACATACCCTAATCGGGATGCAGTCTACCCTTAAAGGGCTTAATAAACTACTTTTAAACGAGCAAAAAATTGCTTCAGATTTAGAAAACAATTGGGCAGTCGTAGCAGAAGCCATACAAACAATCCTAAGAAGAGAAGGCTATCCCAATCCTTATGAGGCACTCAAATCGCTAACCCGTGTCAATGAGCGCATTACTCAAGACTCTATTGGAGTATTTATTGATAGATTAGAGGTAAGTGAGGTAATAAAATCAGAATTGAAAGCTATTACACCCCAAAATTATACTGGGATTTGATTAGAGATAATTTTCTAATTCTATAATACTTTTTAACTCCCTATAATTAGGATGAGAAACTGGATTATTTACTTGTTCATGCTCCCAAGTAGTATGAAAGGGAATGTAAAATGCTGTACTCCTATTCCAAGTACAAGTAAAATAACACTTTTAACAGAGTTACCCACCATAATTAAATTTTCAGCTTGAATATCTAAACGTTATACTATTCTCTTATTATTCATTGGCTTTTTATCACTCATTACTTCAATATGATGAAAATAATGAGCCAAACCCGATTTCTCAAGTTTACGCTCTTGATCTAGTAAATCCCCTTTTGTAGCTACTACTAGTCGGTAATTTTGCTTTCGCGAAAGCATGCTCAAGACTATTTCTACATCATCCAGAAGAATCACAGGACTTCTAAGCATCTCCTTGCCTATATTTATGATTTTGAGAATAATACTATTAGACACATTTCCATTACTTAAACGTATTGCTGCCTCTATTAGAGATAATGTGAATGGCTTAATTACATACTTATATAAAGGAAGGTTTTTCATTTCAAATTCGAAAAGTCTTCTGGCACTTTCTTCCCTATTCAAGTAATCTACCATTAAATCACAGAAATCCCGCTCTGCCTTTTTAAAAATTGTTCATTTACCCATAATATATCATCTGCATCAGAGGCTATAATCTTATTCATAAGAATTAAAATATCATTATTTCAAGTAACATTTCGATTGTTTTTGTATCTTCCACTCCCCCCCAAACATAATATACTATGAAAGATTATTACAAAGAATTGGACGGGCGCGTTGTCATAAGTGTTATCATAATTGCAATCTGTATGGCTATGTGTTTTGCTCCTTATCTCCTTTAAAACTCCTTTTTTTCTTAATTTTATTTACAATAGGATTGTATTAACACTATGAACTGTTGCTAATTCATATCTTTATTGATAGTTAACGCAACCTTCTTGCAATAGTAGTGATCTATTTTAGAATAATCTATTTAGTCCATTCATGACAAATCATATTAAATTAAAGGTACTGCTTCTAAAGACTATCTTAATAGCCATTCCATTAATTATCTTAATGACTTTTTTGACCATCGATATAGGTGAGCAAGACTTGTTCAGTTTTCAAGTAAAAGAACGTCCCGAATATCCTAATGAATGGATGTATAATCAGCGAGCATATCCTAATAATTATATCAATAAAAAAGCCATGCAAAATGCAATGGCTCAAACCAAAGCAATAAAAGCCCAGAGAAGATCTCAAAATGCTGCCAGTGAAGATTGGGAACTAATAGGACCTCTTAATACGGGCGGTCGAATAACTGATATTGCAATATCTCCAGATTCTAACGATGTTTTCTATGCCTGTACAGCCGTTGGCGGTGTTTTTAGAACACAAGATAGAGGACAATCTTGGGAGGCTGTTTTTGATGAGGTAGGTGTTCCTTCTATTGGGAACATTGCGGTTGCACCATCTAATGGCAATCGTATTTATGTAGGAACAGGGGAGGCAAACGGTAGTGCAACCTCAGGTGCATTTTTTGGCAATGGCATGTACAGATCGGATGATGCTGGAGATTCTTGGAGCGCTATAGGACTAGAACAAAGTAATCATATTGGAAGGATTGTGGTTGATCCTAATGATGAGGACCGTGTATTTGCAGCGGCTACAGGAATTTTATATGATAAAAATAATGAAAGAGGGATTTATAGATCCGCTACCGGTGGTAATGAATGGGAACAAGTACTATTCATAACTGACTCTACGGCAGCAATTGATCTTGTAATGAATCCTGTACATACAGATACGCTTTTTGCCGCAATGTGGGAACGCACGAGAAAACCATGGCAGCGTGATTATGGAGGGCTAACTTCTGGAGTGCATAGATCTACAGATGGTGGAGATACCTGGGAATTATTGGGAAATGGTTTACCTATAGCAGATGAGCAAACAGGACGTATAGGATTGGCAATTTCAGAATCTAACCCTAATATTGTTTATGCCAGATACACAACAAATGAAATAACAAACACCTTTAATGGTGTGTATAGAAGTGAAGACAGCGGAGAAACTTGGGAGCTTTTTGCCTTAAATGATCTTAATAATATCGACTCTTCTTTTGGGTGGTACTTTGGAAATATTAGGGTTCACCCGGAAAATGCTAACGAAGTTTTTGTTCTTGGACAAACTTTATTTTTTAATGATCCCACTTCGCCAAGTGACTGGGATTTTGATTCTGGATTTCAACTACACGTTGATCATCACGCCATGGAGTTTTCTAAAACAGATGGAGATTTTATATTATCTGGTAATGATGGTGGTATATATATTACAGAAGATAGAGGAGAAACCTGGACACAATTTGAGAATTTGCCCATCACACAAATGTATAATATCGAAGTAGATTTTTTGGAGCCCACTACGCTATTTGCAGGTACACAAGATAATAACACTATAAGAACATCTACAGCAGGTATGAATGATTGGATTCCTGTGATAGGTGGTGATGGTTTTCACGTTAATATAGATCCTGAAGATAATAGCTTTGTTTATGGTGAATTCCAATTTGGGAACCTAAGACGCTCTACAGATGGTGGTTTTTCTTTTGTTCCTGCGCTTAACGGTATTGATCCTAATGACCGTAATAATTGGAATACCCCAGTAATACTCTCACCTTTTGATCCATCTGTCGTTTATTACGGCAGTAATAGACTGTATAGAAGTGACGACAGAGCTGTTAATTGGTCTCCTATAAGTGACGACTTAACAGATGGTTTGCATCCTAGTCAATCGCTTAGTTATGGCACCCTAACCGCCATTGCCGCATCCCATAATAACCTTGATGTAGTATATACCGGTAGTGATGATGGCAATATTAATGTCACCTTTAATAATGGGGAGACTTGGACTAATATTTCTGAAGGCCTATTACCCGATAGATATGTAACGGCTATTGCTATTGATCCAGAAGATGATTTAACAGTATATGTTACATTATCAGGATTTACTACATTGGATTATACACCTCACGTATTCAAAACTGAAGATGGCGGTGCAAGCTGGAATGATCTCTCTTCTAACCTTCCTAGCATTCCTGCAAATGAAATCATTATTGCAGCTATTAATGGTGAAAATATACTCTTTTTAGGAACAGATATGAATGTATGGTATTCTACTGATGATGGAGCAAATTGGATCTTATCATCTGATAATTTACCTCCCACAATTATTAGAGACCTTAAATATCACCAACCTACTCAAACTTTGTATGTTGGCACTTTTGGAAGATCAATGTATTCCTTAGATGTAAGTGATTTTGTACTCTCAGCAGATGATTCATCTAGTAATGAATCTATTAGTTTTAAAGCATTTCCTATTCCTGCCTCGGGAACGATAACTATATCACATCCATTAGAAGGCAATGGCGCTATAGAATTGTACGATCTAGCTGGTAGAAAAATACAAACACTATTCTCTGGTGCTTTGGACACAAATACCAATGCAACCTATAATTTACCTACAGTAAGTCCTGGAATATATATACTAGAATTATATAACGGTAAAAATAGTCTTACCCAAAAGATAGTCATTGAATAAACAAAAAAGCCCGAACAGACTGTTCGGGCTTTTTTTATGCTAGAATGTGATTACCTCACTAACTTCTTGTACTTAATACGCTTAGGAACTAAATCTCCACCCAAACGCTTCTTTTTATTCTCTTCATATTCAGAGAAACCTCCTTCAAAGAAGTATACTTGACTATCTCCCTCAAAAGCAAGAATATGTGTGCAAATACGATCTAAGAACCAACGGTCGTGACTAATCACTACAGCACACCCTGCAAAGTTTTCCAAACCTTCTTCTAAGGCTCGTAATGTATTTACATCAAGATCATTTGTAGGCTCATCTAACAGTAATACGTTTCCTTCTTCACGCAAAGTCATTGCTAAGTGTAAACGGTTACGCTCTCCTCCAGAAAGTGTAGCTACTTTTTTGTTTTGTTCGCTTCCTGAGAAGTTAAATCTACTTAGATATGCCCTAGAGTTCACTTCCTTTCCTCCCATCATTACAAGCTCTTGCTCATCTGAGAAGTTTTGCCAAATGGTTTTTTCAGAATCTATATTGCTATGACTCTGATCTACATAAGCAATCTGGGCGGTGTCTCCTAGAGTAAAACTCCCCTTATCTGGATTTTCTTCTCCCATTATCATCTTAAAGATGGTAGTCTTACCAGCACCGTTAGGTCCAATAATACCTACAATGCCCGCTTGCGGAAGGTTAAAATTAAGATCTTCATAAAGCAATTTATCACCAAATGCTTTACTTACTCCACTTGCCTCAATTACATTAGTTCCCAGACGTGGCCCATTTGGGATATATATCTCTAGTTTTTCATCTGTTTGCTTCTGGTCTTGACTCATTAACTTATCATAGTTCTTAAGACGTGCCTTTTGCTTAGTTTGGCGTCCTTTTGCTCCTTGACGTACCCAATCTAGCTCTCTTTCTAAAGTTTTCTGACGTTTAGAAGCCGTCTTACTCTCTTGCGCCATACGCTTAGATTTCTGGTCTAACCAAGATGAGTAGTTCCCTTTCCAAGGGATTCCTTCTCCTCTATCTAATTCAAGAATCCATCCTGCCACGTTATCTAAGAAATAACGGTCGTGAGTTACAGCAATAACAGTTCCTTTATATTGATCAAGGTGGTGCTCTAACCAGTGTACAGACTCTGCATCTAAGTGGTTAGTAGGCTCATCCAGCAATAGTACATCTGGCTCTTGTAATAACAAACGACATAGGGCTACACGGCGTTTCTCTCCACCCGAAAGCACACCTACTTTTTGATCTGCTGGTGGTGTACGCAAAGCATCCATAGCAATCTCAAGCTTTGTATCTAATTCCCAAGCGCCACGTGCATCTATCTCATCTTGTAATACTGCTTGACGCGCCATAAGCTTTTCCATCTTATCAGCATCGCTGTATACCTCTTCTAAACCAAACGAATCATTAATCTTATTATACTCGTCAAGAATTGCAACCGTTTCGGCAGCGCCTTCTTTTACAATTTCTAAAACGGTCTTTTCTGGGTCCAATTTAGGTTCTTGCTCCAAATATCCTACAGAAAATTCTTTGTCTGAAGTGACCTCTCCTTGAAAATTAGTGTCCAGCCCTGCAATAATTTTCATTAAAGTAGATTTACCAGAACCATTAAGTCCTAGTATACCAATCTTAGCTCCATAAAAGAAACTTAAGTATATTTTCTTTAACACTGGTGTTTGTGCCCCCGGAAAGGTTTTGGAAACCCCAGACATTGTAAATATTATTTTTTTATCGTCGCTCATGCTAATGATTTAATGGAATAATGAGTTATGGGAATAATTGAGTTGCTAAAATACAAAAAGTGCTTAGGATTTCTCTTCTAAAACGGCACGCATTGCTTTTGCTTTTAGTAAGCATTCGGCATATTCTTTATCAGGGTCGGATTTTGCCGTAATTGCTCCACCCACAGAATAAGAAACATAATTCTCCTGTGCGTTATATAATATACTGCGTATGATTACATTAAAGTCAAAATCTCCATCTGGCGTAAAATAACCCACCGCCCCACTGTAGAGACCGCGTTTGCTTTCTTCTAGCTGTTCTATAATTTGCATCGCACGTACTTTAGGTGCTCCCGTCATACTTCCCATAGGAAAAGTGGCACGTATCGCATCTACGGGAGATATTCCTAGACCTATTTTACAACTTACAGTAGATATCATTTGATGTACTTGCTTAAAAGGGTATACCTTGCATAACTCCGCTACAGTTACACTTCCTTTTTTTGCAATACGGGATAAATCATTGCGTACGAGATCTACAATCATTACGTTCTCTGAGCGCTCTTTAGGATCTTGGGATAGCGCTTTCGCTAAAGCGTTATCTTCTTTATCATTAGTACCCCTAGCTGCCGTTCCTTTTATAGGCGAACTGATAAGGGTTTCCCCTTTTTTCTTAAGATAGCGTTCTGGTGTAGCCGAAAGTAAATAGTGCTCGTCCAACTTGAGGTAAGTCGCAAAAGGTGGGCAACTAATGCGATTTAAGTTCATATAGGTTTGCACAGGATCTATAGTGCCGTGTGCATAGAACTCCTGGCAAAAATTTGCTTCATATATATCCCCTCGCTGTATATGCTTGAGCATCTGCTCAACCTTTCTTTTATAAGCATCCTTGTGGATTTTGAGCTTTATGGAAAGTGGAGGAAATGAAGATTGGAAATTATAGATTGAAGATTGGAGATTGGAGATTGCCGTCCAGTCTTCTTTCATCTCATCATCACACATCGGTAGATATAGCATGGTAAGTTTTCCTTCTTTGAGTAAGAACAACTTCTTAGGCTGTAAAAATTGTAGATCTGGAAAACCTAATCCATCATCGTTATTAGACTGTAACCGCTCTATATCATTTTTAAGATCATAAGATAAATAGCCGAAAACCCAATCTTTTGTGGTATTCTGATACTCTTCTAGCTTATCAAAGGCTCCGTAGTAATCGGTTTTAATACTAGTAAATGCCTCCACCGCGAGTATAGCGTCATATTCTGGGTAGTTTTGAGCACCATAACTATTACTGTCCAGCCAGACCACCTCATCATACTGCTGTGCCCATAGCAATAATTGAGATTTTAAAATATCTATATCTTGATAGGAATGTTCTTGGAGGGTTCTAGTCACCCTGTAAAAATAAACAATCCTTTGTAGGGTCTAGTTTAAGAATACTATTAATTTTACAATCTAATTGCAGGATAAGCCTCCTGCCTATAAAGGAATTGTATGTCACAACCCAATAACCCGCTTCACGGAGTTAAACTAGTAGATATCTTAGAGTTTCTGGTTGCTAAATATGGCTTTAAAGAACTTAGTTATCAAGTGAATATTAATTGTTTTAAAAAAGACCCCTCTATAAAATCTAGTCTCAAGTTTCTGCGCAAAACACCTTGGGCACGTGAAAAGATAGAGCAACTGTATTTGCAATCTATAGACAGCGTTTAAAAATTATGTGATCGTTTTTGCTTTCGCGAAAGCAACCTAAACCCATCCCGTCTAAGTCAATAAAAATAGTATCTTACCAAGTATTATCATCTTGACGCACATGACACAAAAAAAAGATTTTTCTCAGTATCGCAATAGTTTATTTAGACATCTGGATGGAATTGTAACCGCCCCATCTGCATACGAGCTCTACAGCAAAGGAGTTACAGACTACCTCCTAGAAAAGAAAAAGGTTGCCTTAATCGATATCACTAAAAAATTTAAAGCAAACGAGGGCTATCTTAATGTTGCTTTGCATACCCTGTGTTCCCAAGGATGGCTAAGCCAACATATAGATAACACCAATAATACCATTAGCTATGAGATTAATGAGAAAAGTGGGTTGGTGTTTCCTCTTTTTAAAGCCTATAGAGATGTTGTAGAATTAATGCGACTATCTACAGATTACCACTATCGCAGGATTGATGTACCTCCATTCTTAACATTAGAGTCTATTGTAGATAAGTATAAAAATAATTATGGGTTTTCTAAACCCAAAAACGAGCTTGAAGAATCACTCCAACAACAAATTTTAAAGCATCTGGAAGGTATCGTTTTAGGACCTACGCTGGTAAATCTGTCTATGAATGGGATGTTCCATAAATATTTTATGCAAGCGAGTTTTAAGAGTGAGGAGTTTCACGAAGACCCAAAAAACTTTGAACGTCTGTTAGATATTCTTGTTTATTTTGAAATTTTTGAAAAATCAAAGAATACCTATCGTTTTACAGAAAAAGGGCTCTTTTTTGCTAAGCGTGCCAGTGCTTATGGCGTTACGGTATCCTATATCCCAACACTTAGAAAACTGGATGACCTTATTTTTGGGAATCCTACAGCCGCTAAGGAAGCTGGAGATGGTAATAAAGAAGGCCACGTAGACCGCGCTATGAATGTTTGGGGAAGTGGCGGAGCGCATAGTAGCTACTTTAAAGTGGTAGACCAGATTATCATTGATTTATTTAATAAACCTATCGAACAGCAGCCTAAAGGTATTTTAGATATGGGCTGTGGTAATGGTGCTTTTCTCACTCACTTATTTGAGGTGATAGAACATCAGACCTTACGTGGTAGACATCTGGATGAACACCCGCTTATTCTTGTAGGTGCAGATTATAATGAGGCCGCTCTTAAAATCACAAAAGCAAATCTTATCCAAGCAGATATATGGGCAAAAGTGGTTTGGGGAGATATAGGAGACCCAGATAGACTGGCTGCAGATTTACAGGAAGATTATGGTGTAGCCTTGGGCGATTTATTGAATGTACGTTCGTTCTTAGACCATAACCGCATCTGGAAACAACCCTCTATGGATGTAGCCGCTGTGAGCGCCTCTACAGGTGCATTTGTGTATGAAGGTGTGCGTTTGTCTAACAATGCTGTAGAAGCCTCGCTAGCTGAGCATTTTAAGGCCTGGGCGCCGTATACTAAGAAGTTTGGTTTATTATTGATAGAACTGCATACCGTCCCTCCGGCTATTGTCGCTAA
>JALZVV010000068.1 GCA_023299935.1 Dokdonia sp. | reverse complement strand
GCATAACCGTCTTTAGAAGACTGTCCACCGTGTTTTATCCAGTTTTCACTCATCTCCTTTCCTAAAAGAAATTGATGCACTAGGTCATCGTGATTCCCTCGTATAAAAATACAGTTTTGCTCACGTGACAGCCCAATTAAAAAACTAACCGTGGCAGCACTATCACTCCATCCGTCTACATAATCGCCTAGAAAAATAAGCGTGTCGCTCTTGGCAACTTTGGCTCGGTCAAGTACTTGCTTTAGCCCTTTTAATCCTCCGTGTAAGTCACCAACAACTAATATTCTGCTCATAATTATTTTATACTATCTCGATACAATTTTACTTTGTAAAAGTACTCGATTCTCATTTAGGTGTTTGAGTTTTTCTTAAAAATAGCAGTGCCTATTTCATTCCTGCACTATTGATATTTTACTTTGCGCAAGATGCGCATGGTCTCCTTATAACGACTGTAAATATCGCCTTTGTACTTTTTCAGCAAGGGTTTCACCTCTTCTAATTTCTGTACAGCACTCCCAAAACCGTTAAGATAACAAATCAAATAGGTATTAGACAATTGCAACAAATCCTTGTGCTCTCCTTGATTTAAGCTAATCCCTCTTTTTAGCTTATAAAAAATCACATTATTATTATTAAAAATGTGATGTAGGGTTTTTTTATCAAAACGAGGGGGATCAAAAACTAATGTGGTATCTATGGTGTAGGTTCCGCTTTCGCGAAAGCGTATCACCACCTGTTCCAACGGATAGTATTTAAATTCCTCCTGAACCCCTAAATGCACATACTCCAGTATGGTAAAATTATCTTCATCATAAGTGATACTTACCTCATCTAAGGCGCTATAAAAAAGACGTACCTGCTCATTAATTAACTCTATATCCACGCGTGAGTAATACGTATTCTCTTTTACTACTTTTTTATGTCCTGCCCAGCACAAAACAAACTGCTCTTTAAACACTTTGTACTGACTCTCCATGTCCCTATGGCGCTCATTTACAAAGTCCATTACTCCGTCTAGGGTAAGCTCAATACTGTTGCGTGCGTGCATTTCTATAGCTGCAACAATCTCACTATTTACATCTTGCACGTCACTTTTAAAGGCTTTGGGCATTGAGATGCTTCCATCCCGAAAGAACACCGTACCGCCCCAATATTTCCATATATTTCTTCTAAGCGCTGTGAGTTTATCCTGTGCTCTAATACTAACCAAGCCCACAACCATATCTTCAGGAAGACTGGGAAAGGGAATGTTCTCATAAGAAATAATAGGCGGGTTATCGAGATAAGCGTTAATAAGATTCTGGAGTTTACTATCATCAAAAAAAGGGACTCCCAAAATTGAATTATCACTATCGTCAACCCCAATTACGATATAAGAATTGTTTTTAGGATTAGAATTAGAAAGGGCACATATGTGCTTGAGAAATTTAGCCTTCCCCTCTTTACTACTGATGTTTATTTTACGCTTTTTATCATAAAAACTATTCTCGTCATTATGAGCGAGTAAGTTTTTTACTAAAAGGCGTTTGTTAATCATTTTATTTCCGCGTAGGCGGAAATCTTATCCGCCGCAATGACATATTATTTTTTTAGTTATTCTAAACCTAATTTTTCAATCAGCAAATCAATCTTATCTTTCTCTTTGTATGGCCCTCCCATATCGAGACGTTCTCCATTTTTTATTTGATACATTCTGGCCAAATACATTGAGAAAGAACCTTCATTAATATCCTTATTCAGATATCCTTGATAAAGGTGTTCAAAATTAGTTTCTCGAGAAAAATATTCTCCCTGGTGATGCACCACTATCCAAGGAGTGAGCGCTGCCAACTCTCCCAATTCCTCTTTGCTAGGATGTCCATATTGTGCTAAATAAGTTTCTACTTTATTGAGATTTATAGCATCTGTTTCTTTCATTTTAGAAAGATGTTCCTTGTACTCTTTAGAGTCATTGCCAAATGTAGACGTTATTCTGTATTCTTCTTTGGCATTTCTCACATCTTGATCTGATCTAAAAATGGCTTCTAGATATTCTCTTTTCAACTTGTCTGTCGTCAAGTTTTGAATCTCAGCCGTGTAATGTATAGTTGCCTCTCTCTTTTGTTCCACGCAACTCCAAACAGAAAACAACAAAACAACTAGAGTCGCATATATTCCTATGATTCTTTTAACACCTATTATACTCATAACCGTATAAACTTTTAATCCTCTAAATTCTTAACAAATCGACCCTTAAACCCATCGCCTCAACCCTTATTAATAATCGTACTACTCGCCTGCGCCGTACTCATCACCATTAAATCTGCAATATTCACGTGATAGGGTCTAGAGACTACAAAATGAATGATATCTGCAATGTCTTCCGGTTTTAAGACATCAAAACCTTGGTACACCTTATCTGCACGGTCTGTATCTCCTTTAAAACGGACTTCGCTAAACTCCGTATGTACCATCCCAGGATTGATAGCGCCTACTCGTATGTTATGTTTGTTTAAATCCATTCGCATCCCTTT
>JALZVV010000067.1 GCA_023299935.1 Dokdonia sp. | reverse complement strand
AGGAATTGAAGATCGCTATACTATCCATCCTACTCTATTTTATTATAGTCCTAAAACAAGTGTTAATGCCATAGGCGATTTTAATAATACAGGGCAAAAAGCCTTTACTACCCAAGATTATGTGAACTTTGAAGGGGGGTTTTCTAGACTATCAGAAGATCCATCTGCTTATTTCAGACTTTTTAATGATGATTTTGCACGTTTCTTGTCGCAACGGGATTTTATCTTTAACCGTAATAACTTTGGAGCCCTGTCTTTAAATCAAAAATTATCAAAACGCCTGGATCTGTCTGCCTATTCTATCTTATCACAAGGCAGCTTACAATCAGAACAACAAAATACGATTACTTATTTCACAGATCAAAATCTCGATGAGAGGCGTAACACACAACAAGATAATGAACTTACTTTTTCACTTTCTAAAGCTACTTTACGCTATATAGACAACAATGATTTGGATATCAAGTACGAAGCCTTTTTAAAAACCAATACAGGTGAAGGCAATACCCGCATCAATTCCATAAGTTCTCAAGACAGTACTTTTATCAACCAAAGCAACAATCCTTCTAGTATAGATTTTACTCAAAAATTAAGTGTGAATAAACGCTTTTCGCGAAAGCATACCTCATCTTTTAATACCAGTTTCAAATACCTTGATAGTAACACTCAAAATCTATGGAACTTTAATCAGCCGCTCTTTACAGGTTTGATTCCTTTGGACACAAGTAATTCTAATTTAGTTTTGAACCAAACAAGAGAAAATGTACTAAAAGATCTTCGTGCTAATTTTAAACATTATTGGGTTTTGCATCGTTTTCATCATATCTATCCAGAAGTAGGTATAAATGTTTTGAGCCAAAACTATCAGAGTTTGGATAATCAAGTTATCCCTAACGATTCTGTTGACTTTACAGATGCAGGATTTAACAATAATCTAGCTTTTAACTTAACGGAATCATACGTTGGTGTACAATACAAAGCAAAAGCAAACAAATTTATTTTAAAACCAGGGCTTTTCTTGCATTATTATGACTGGGGTGTACGGCAGTTTGAAGGTACACTGCGTGATACAGGTAAGGCCGTCTTGTTACCGCAACTACAGATAGACTGGGAATTGAATAGTGCACATAAAGTGAAACTGCGATATAACTTGTTTTCGCAATTTGGCGAAGGGTCTCAGTTTGCAAACCGCTTGAGATTGCAAACTTTTAATCAAGTATTTGCAGGAAACCCTACTCTTGAAAATGAATTGTATCACCGCCTCAATCTCAATTACAGCAAATTCAGCCTTTTTAAAGGAAATTTCTTAAACGCTGGTTTTAGTTATAACAGACGTGTGGAGTCCATACGTAACACTACAGCTATTGAAGGTATTGATCAAATAAACACCTTAATTTTAACCTCCTTACCTGAAAATAATTATTCAGGAAATGTGCTTTTTACAAAACTCATAGGGAAGTACCGTTTAAAATTGGGTGCAAACATTTCTTTCTCAGATTACAGCCGTATTATTAATGATAACCAGCAGGGTTTTAACTCAAATAATTATGGTTATGAATTTGAACTGTCAACCCGTTTTAAGAATGCGCCAAATATAACAACAGGTATGCGCCATCGTTTTACAGACTTTAAAAGTGCAAATGCAACCAACAGCTTTTCAAATATCAACCCATACATAGATTTTGAGTATCGATTTTTCAAAGATTTTGTATTAAATATTGATTACAATTACACCTATTTTGAAAATCGCAACCGAAATGAGATCAATCGTTTTTCTATAGGTAACGCATCCTTACTTTACAATCAAGAAGATAGTCCTTGGTCAATAACTCTTGAAGCTACTAATATTTTTGATACCAGATTTAGAAATGAGAATTCGTTTAATCAATTTCTAGTAAATGATAGCAGAACATTTATTCAACCACGAATCGTTTTGCTTAAACTAGGGTATAAGTTTTAGTGTTTTTCAGAGTTTTGATAAAACCCGTTTGATATCAATTTCATCAAGAAGTTCTTTACCATTTTCCAAATGATTAAAAAGATATTGAGCCAGTAAAGGACTCGCCATAATCCCTCGAGTTCCTAGGCCATTAAGCAATGCCAATTGTTTGTACTTAGGATGAATACCTAATAATGCCCTGCGATCTCCTGTTGTAGGGCGCATTCCTGCTACTTGGTCTACAATTTCATAATCACAACTAAGTAGCGTTGCCATTTTTTCTATAAGCTCATCTCGAGCTTCCTCGCTTGGACTAGTATCCTTGTCTGTCCAATTAAAAGTTGCTCCCACTTTATACAAGTCATCGCCTAAAGGCACCACAAAAAAAGAAGTTTTTATAGCCGCGCTAAGATTAAGCTTTGAGGCTTTTATAATTACATATTCTCCTTTATTACCTACTAAAGGTAAAGCACTAAAAAATGGATTTTGTTTAACGCCATAGCCTTCTGCAAAGACTATTCGGGAGGCTTCATATTCATTATAGATAACAGTATTCTCTGTAAATGCAATATTGCTATGTATGAATGATTCATTTAAATAAGCATCTTTAGAAGCTAAATACTTTTGATAATGCTCTTGTAGTTTTTTAATAGCTACACGTCCTGTTTCTTGTACTTCTCCATAAGCATAGGGTGCTTTGATATACTCATTCTCATTACCAACTAATTTAGGAAACACAAAACGTTCCAATAAAGGTTTATCTGATGCAGCAAACCAGTTGTTTTGATCTTCTACCGAAGAAAATACTTTGCGTACTGGCATCTCGGTCATAAAATTAATGCCGAGTTTCTTTTCTAGATTTTGATAATAAGGAATAGCAAGGTCAAATTGCTCAATGGCTTTCCAAGGAAGTGTGTATCGTTTTAGAATCACGGGATTGTACAAACCTGCTGCTACACTACTCGCGCCATCTAGACCTTTGTCAAAAACCAAATAGCTTTTACCAGCTTTTTCTAATGCCTCACAGAAAGCTATTCCTGCCAGGCCCAAACCCACGATAATGTAATCCCTCTTATTCACAGCTACAAAGATAATCACTGCGAATTAAAGGCG
>JALZVV010000066.1 GCA_023299935.1 Dokdonia sp. | reverse complement strand
ATACTGGTGCCAAAAAAGATATTGGGCGGTAAGCCTATTACGGCATCAAGATAGTTGAGGTTTTCAATAAGGTATTTACGTATCGTGCCCTCTGCAGCTCCTCTAAACAATACGCCGTGTGGTAATACACACGCCATCGTACCGTTATCTGCAAGTTGGTGAATCATATGTTGTACAAAGGCAAAATCTGCTTTGCTGGTAGGGGCTAGTTTTCCGTACTGGCTAAAACGCTCGTCGTTTTCGTTAAGTGGATTATCTTTTCCTTTCCACTTGGCAGAAAACGGAGGGTTGGCTACGATGGCTTCAAAACGTTGCTCTCTGTGTTGTGGTTCGGTTAAGGTGTCTTCTTGTTTAATATCAAACTGGCGGTAATGCACATCGTGCAAAATCATATTCATACGTGCCAAGTTGTAGGTAGTACGGTTGAGTTCTTGCCCAAAAAACTCATCTACTTTTACTTCTCTAGCTACACGCAGTAATAACGAGCCAGAACCACAGGTGGGGTCGTACACATTTTTAAGGCGTTTTTTACCCGTAGTTACTATTTGTGCAAGTATTTGTGATACTTGCTGTGGGGTGTAAAATTCTCCTGCTTTTTTTCCTGCGCCACTGGCAAATTGCGAAATCAGATATTCATAGGCATCGCCCAAAACATCAGCATCGGCATCTTCAAGTGCAAAGTCTATTTTGTCTAAGTGGGATAGTACTTTGGCTATTAGTTCATTTCGGGCATCGGCTGTTCTGCCTAGTTTGGTACTGCTTAGGTCTAAGTCTTCAAACAACTGGTTAAAATCGTCTTCACTTTCTGTACCCATCGTACTTTGCTCAATACCGTTTAGAATACTTTCTAGGTCTTCTAATATAAAATTGCTTTGGGTTTCGGTATTGGCGTTTCCTTTTTTGGCGATGGCTCTAAAAAGTTCTTCGGGTTTTAAAAAGTAGCCTAGCTTAATTAAAGATTCTTCTTTTATAGCTTCTAAATCGGCACTATCTGTAACCTGAGCATAGTCTTTTACGGCTTCGGTTTCTAAAAGGGTATTGGCGTATAGGTATTGTTTTTCGGATAGGTATTTGTAGAAAATAAATCCTAGTATATAATCTCTAAACTCGTCTGCATCCATTTTGCCACGGAGTTCGTTAGCAATATTCCATAGTTGTGTTTCGAGTAGTTTCTTTTGTTCTTCGGACATTGATTAATGATTTTACCAAATATAAAAATCCCACACCACAACACAGCTATGCATTGCAGTACAATTTTACTTTGAATTTAGGGGGTGAAAAATCTTGAAGTGTGAAGATACGGGTTATAGGAATAATGATATTATGGGTTTCCGTAAATGCATAAAAAAATAATCCAGTATTTTGGCAAATAATTAGTTACGTAAATTGATAATTTGAAGATATGCTGTTACCCAGCAATTAAGAAATTAAAATAAATGCACCAACTCACTAAAACAGACTTTAAATATTATCTAGATTGTCCAGAATCTATATGGTTATTAAAAAATAAACCAGACGTTTATCCTAAAGGTGAATTTTCCTTATTTGCAGAAAAATTAATTAAAGAGGGTTATGAGGTAGAAGCCTATGCAAAACAGTTATTTACAAATGGTGTAGACCTACCAGAATATGGGAGTCCTACAGCAACACAAAACGCCTTAACAGATAGGCATACTGTGTATTTTCAGCCTTCATTTAGTACCAATACAAACATATTTGCACGTATAGATATCTTAGAACGTTTGCCAGATGGCACCTGGCATATTTATGAAGTAAAATCATCTACCTCCATAAAAAAAGGTAGAAAGTACAGACAAATAGAAGATGTGTGTTTTCAGAAATATGTACTAACAGCCTGTGGTTATATAGTTTCTAAAGTGTCTATTATCCATTTAAACAAAGCGTATGTTAAGCAAGGTGCTATTGTAGCTAATGAGTTATTAGAAATTACTGATGTAACAGAAGCAGTAGATGTTATATATTCCAGTGTAGTCAATCAAATTAATGCGGCATCAAACTTTATTAATAAGGAAATTATTAATGAAACCCTATGTTCTTGCAAGCATAAAACAAGGATTAATCATTGTGATGCGTTTGGGTATTTTAACACCACTATTCCAGATTATAGTATTTATCAGTTAAACGGTATTAGAGAGAAAAAACTAAATCACCTTATAGATTTAGGTATTTTAGACTTAAATGATATACCAGATAATTTAGATATTGAATTGTCCGACAAGCATTATGCACAACTAAATTCTATTAAAGCAAAAAAAGAAGCTGTCAATTTAGAGGAGGTTACTACAAAACTTAATAGCTTAAAATTTCCGCTACATTTTTTTGATTATGAGGGTTTTGGTGGTGCTATACCTAAATTGGATGGGCTAAAACCACATCAGCAATTAGTGTTTCAAGTATCAATACACTCTTTATATAAAGATGGTTCTATAAAGCATTTTGAGTATTTATCACATGCTATGGAAATGCCAAATAAATTAGTTGAGTATATGCATAGTAGTACAAATGGTAATACAGGTACTTTTATATGTTGGCACGATACTTACGAGAGATATAGAAACAAAGAGATGATGATTCAAGTTCCAAAATTTGAATCTTATCTTGAATATATTAATTCACATTTATTCGATTTAAAGAAATTGTTTTATACAGGTTTTGCACATTATAAATTTAAAGGTTCAGCATCTATAAAAGACGTATTACCAATATTAGTACCCAGTCTATCTTATAAAGATAAAGCAGTTCAAGATGGGACTATGGCATTAGATACTTGGGGAAGAATGGTTTTAGAACCTAATTTTACTGAAGATAAAGAAGTGACACGGCAACATCTTTTAGACTATTGTGAATTAGATACGTTAGCCATGGTTAGGATATATGAGGTATTAAAAGAGACTATTAAATAAAGTAACAAAGTAACTCGTTACAATACTTATAATAAAGAACTTAATTAAGTTATCAATATAGTTTTTGGTATAAATATTGTTTTAAAACAAATAAATTATATAATTTTGTATCACATTTAAGCATAATGGCAATAGCAATTAAATCAATACCAGTATTAAAAGATAAGGCAGCAGTTAACTTTACTTCTAAAGTAGCTGAAAATTCTGCAAAGAAATCTTCTATTGATTTTTCTAAACAATCTTCTATTGCATCAAAGATTTTAGCTAAAGCAAAATTATAATTTCTTGCTTTGGGTTTTCTACTTGATAACTGCACACTTAAGCTTTATAATCAAGAATTAATAGATAGTTGTAATCCTTTCAATTGCGACCATCAAGATTTAAATGATTTTTTTACAAATGATGTAGATAATTACTCTTCTGAACTTTTAGGTAAGACGTATTGTTTTACTTTAGATCAAGACCCTACTATTATTGTTTGTGCTTTTACTATTTCTAATGATAGTATTAAAACCACTCATTTACCTAATTCAAGAAAAAAGAAAGTAATTAAAGAAATACCAAGACCAAAACATATGCGCAGTTATCCTGCTGTATTAATTGGTAGATTAGGTGTCCATAAAGATTACAGAAATATTGAGGGTGAAGAAGAAAGGACTGGTAAACAACTAATGGATTTTATTAAATCTTGGTTTATAGATGGTGCTAATAAAACAGGCTGTAGATTTATTGTAGTTGATTCCTATAATGAAATTGGTCCTCTGAAGTATTATACAAGAAATGAATTTATACCATTATTTAGTACAGAAGAGCAGGAGAAAGAATTTACAGGATTACCTTCTGAAGCTGAACTGACAACAAGACTTATGTTTTTTGATTTAATTGTATTAGCAAAAGAGTAGTAACAAGTCCCCACAACCCAAACCCCTTGTTTATTTTTCTTGGCTGGACTGGAGCCGTCCAAAGTAGCTATTCACAAACTTGGGAATGGTAGGTTAGCACATGTTTAAATAGGTATTAACTGCAAATCAAATACCTATAGCGATATTACAATCCAGATTAATCTTGTTAATAATAAAACAGGCCTAACTCGATTATACAGCCTATAGATAGCTCGTAATTTGCTACTTTTACAGACAAGGCTGCATAGCCTAAAAAAAAAGAAAAATTCCTTGCTAAAATAATACTAGGCTCTGCGTAATCATAGCACGATTTATGAGACTATAAGAAGAGATAAATTAAGTACCATTGACTTCCCTTAAGGCATTATTATACTTTTCATTGTTTAAGTATCCTCTTACTGAGGAAGAAATCATTGCGTTTTCTGATAGTGAAGATGCCACGGCAATCACCACAGAATTAGAAGCATTGGTTACTGAGGGTGTTGTTTACAAAATAAACGGATTTTATTCTTGTGAAGATGAGCCTGCTCAAATAGAGCGCAGGATAGCGGGTAACGAAGGGGCACGTAATATCGCCGAAAAAGCAGAACGCATGTCGCGCCTTATCTCAAAATTTCCATTTGTAACCGGCGTGGGTATTTCTGGAGCACTGTCTAAAGGGTTTTATGATGAGGATGGTGATATAGATTTTTTTATTATAACAAGCAAACGAAGATTGTGGGTGGCCAGAACAATATTGATCTTATACAAGAAGATTTTTCTACTCAATTCTAAAAAATACTTTTGTGTAAATTATTTCATCGCAGAGAACTCCCTAGAGATAGAAGAAAAAAATCTGTTTACGGCAACAGAGTTAGTTACTCTAATACCTATGTTTGGCAATGGAAGTTTTCATAAGTTTTATAAAACGAACCACTGGGCATATAAAGTATTTCCCAATCGAATTTTAGGTAATGGATTGGATCAATTAAAAGAAATTAAAAAACCAGGGATTACTAAATTTGTAGAAAAGATTTTGAGTTCGAGATTGGGGGAGCGATTAGACACTTTTTTCTTAAGACTGACCTACAAGAAATGGAAGCTTAAATTTAGTAGCATGAATCAGGAACAGTTTAATGTAGCGATGAAATCTACTAAGGGCGTTTCTAAGCACCATCCTAGGGGTTTTCAAAATAAAGTGATCACGAGGCTTAACGAGAAGTATGAAGCCTACGAGAAGAAATACAATATTACTTTAAACAAAGAGCATGCTTGATATTTTATTTTCTCATTCGTACTACTATCCTTTGGACAAAAAGCAATGGGAGAATAAAACTCCCTATCCACCATTAGGGACATTATATGCCGCCTCATTAATGCGGCAAGAAGGATATGCTGTAAGCTTGTTTGATACGAATTTGCGCAGTG
Organism: Dokdonia sp.; assembly: GCA_023299935.1. GTDB lineage: Bacteria > Bacteroidota > Bacteroidia > Flavobacteriales > Flavobacteriaceae > Dokdonia. The sequence goes on along the minus strand of JALZVV010000066.1, from coordinate 21,937 downwards.
ATCCTTTTGCTATTGAAAAAGAAATAAAAGAACAGCAGCCCTCTTTTTTAGTGATGTATGATGATGGGTTTAATTACCTCACAAAAATGTGCCTTACTACAATGCGGGAGGCCGCTTTTGAAATGATAAACTTGGGCAAAAAATACAATTGTCAGGTTATTGTATGTAGCAGTGATAGTACAGATCAATATGATCAATATCTAGATGCGGGTGCAGATTTTATTATACAAGGTGAAGGAGAGATTACACTCAAAGAGCTCATTTTTGCCATCAAAAATAATGAGTCCTTAGCCTTGATCAATGGTATTGTTTACAGAGAGGATAAAGAAACTAAAAAACACCCCAAACGTGTTGTATTGCGTCATTTAGATGAATTGCCGCAACCGGCCTGGGACTTAGCAGATATAGATGCCTATAAAGCTGTTTGGGCACAAAGTGGCAAGCAGTTTACGTTAAACATAGCCACCACGAGAGGATGCCCTTTTAAATGCAACTGGTGTGCAAAACCTATTTATGGCAATCGATACAATTCTCATAGTCCCGAGTACATTACAAAACATATCGCCTTTTTAAAGAAACAATATGGGGTTACAAATTTCTGGATGTGCGATGATATTTTTGGGTTAAAACCTAATTGGGTGCAGGAGTTTAATGTGGAGTTAAAAAAGCGAGAGTTAACCATTAGCTATTACATCCAGAGTAGGGTAGATTTATTATTAAAAGAAGATACTATAGATGCCCTTGCAGAAAGTGGCCTTAAAGAAGTATGGGTAGGTGCCGAAAGTGGGTCTCAAAAAATTCTAGATGCCATGGATAAGCAAACTAAAGTTGAGCAAATCTATGAAGCCACACGCATTCTAAAAAAGAAAAAGATAAAAGTAGCCTTCTTTATTCAGTTTGGATATCTTGGAGAAACTAAAGAAGATATTGCTATGACGGTGGGAATGATAAAAGAATTACTACCCGATAATTTGGGTATTTCTGTTTCATATCCTCTTCCGGGAACACCATTTTATGAAAAGGTAAAGGACGATCTTAATCTCAAGGCAAACTGGACGGATAGTGATGATCTGGCAATGATGTTTCAAGGGACTTTCAATTCTAAGTATTATAAAAAACTGCACCGTTATGTGCATAAAGAATATAGAAAAAGCCAAGGTATTGCTAATTTCAAATCGATTTTTAAAAACCCATTAGCCCTTTCTAAAGCTGCCATTAGATCAATGATCTTGTTTTTTTATTATACGCCCAGTGCTTTTATAGATAAAACCATCTTAAAAAACATGCAGCATACAAATTAGTGACCTATTTAGTTACTGTATGCGGGAGGAATTTAAGGGGTATAATTACAACCTTAAGCGATCTAAGAGACTTAGTTTTTAAAAATACATGGAAAACGATTTTGATATACATGCCCATACCTATGATGCCGTTTTTACGCATTCTAAAATAGGCCGTGCGCAGCGCAAGCAAGTATATTCATATCTAGCAAAGGCCTTGCCTTTGCTAGACTCGCTTAGTGTATTAGAACTTAATTGTGGGACTGGAGAAGATGCGCAATACTTCCATAAGCAAGGACATCAGGTAATCGCTACCGATATTTCTGAGGGAATGATTAATGTTGCGAGAAAAAAGTATAGCGACATACAGTTTCAAGCCTTAGATATTACTTCGATTACTTCAAATACTTTTGATAAAAAATTTGATTTGATTTTTTCAAATTTTGGAGGTTTCAATTGTTTGACGGCAGCACAAATAAAGACATTCCTACAAACCGCAGAAACTTTACTCACTACTCAGGGAAAATTAGTGCTCGTTATTATGCCCAAAAACACCTTGTGGGAGCGCTTTTATTTTATCGTTAAAGGACAATTTAAAAATGCGTTTAGAAGAAATTCAGACAAGGCCATTTATGCAAATGTAGAGGGTGTACAAGTACCCACCTGGTATTATAATCCTGGGGAGATTAACGCTTTCGCGAAAGCGTATGCAACACCCACAACCATAAAACCTATAGGCATTGCAATTCCGCCGTCGTATTTAGAACCTTATTTTGCAAATAAGCCCCGTTTTATGAAGCTTTTGATTACTTTAGAGTCGTGGTTTCAAAATCCATTCTGGGCAAAATATGCAGACCATTTTTTAATAAGCTTTGAAAAAAAATGAGCGTTTTATTAACTCACGCATACTACCTCTCTAATGATCCTAAGGAGCATAAGATAATGAAACCCTATCCACCGCTAGGGCAACTGTATATATCGGCCTATCTCGATGCGCAAAACATAGAAAATCACCTTTTTGATACTACCTTTTTTTCTAAAGCAGATCAATTGGCTTTTATTAAGGAAAAACAGCCAGACATTATTGCCATATATACCAACCTAATGACTAAGGTAGAAGTTATTAAGTTGATGAAAATATTAAAAAAAGAGGCTCAATATGGCTTTCCCGTTATTGTATTAGGAGGTCCAGATGTAAGCTTTAATCTTGAGAATTATCTTAATGCGGGTGCGCAGTATCTCATTATAGGAGAAGGAGAAGAAACTATGGCAGAGTTGCATAATGCCATACTTAATACTACTGAGGTTGCTCAAGTGGCCGGTCTAGCGTATCTAGAAAACGGTCTGCTTACACGAACAAAACCGCGTGTAAAAATGAAAGATTTATCTGTATTACCGCTGCCTAATAGAGCGGCAATACCTATGGATAAATACCTGAGAACTTGGAAAGATAATCACGGGATGAGTTCTATGACGGTAAGTACGCAACGCGGTTGCCCCTATACCTGTAAATGGTGTAGTACTGCGGTTTATGGACAAAGTTATAGGAGAAGGCCAGCTCACTTAGTTGCTGCCGAATTAAAAATGCTCAAAAACACCTATAAACCAGATTCTATATGGTTTGTAGATGATGTGTTTACCGTTAGTCATAAATGGCTTACAGCTTTTCATGAAGAAGTGATAAAACAGGATGCGGTGATCCCTTTTGAATGTATTACCAGAGCCGAGCGCCTTACAGATGACATCCTTAAGCTCTTAAAAGAGGCCGGATGTTATAGGATATGGATTGGTGCAGAGAGTGGTTCTCAGAAAATTATAGATGCTATGGATCGCAGGGTGGATGTAGATGTTGTAAAAGAAGCCATTCAAAAAACCAATGCCATGGATATGGAGACAGGCACCTTTATCATGCTAGGGTATCCTGGAGAGGATATGGAAGATATTAATACTACAGTACAATATCTTAAAGATGCTAATCCTACTCACTTCACGATAACTATTGCATATCCTATAAAAGGGACATCCTTGTATAACGAAATAGAAAAAGATATCATTAACCAACCGGATTGGGAAACTTCTACAGATCGTGATATTGATTTTAAAAGAACCTATACTCGTAAATTTTATGATTATGCGGTAAAAAGAGTGGTAAATGAAGTCAACTACCATAGAGAAATAATAAAGCCTGCAAACCGCGATCTTACTAAAGCGATGAAATTTAAACTTAAGTCAGTACTCGCTAGTGGGTTAATGACGGTGACTAAATAAAATGGGTAATCGCAATATTCTTACCAATACTAACTATGCTGTATATAGTATTAGTGCTGTGTTTTTTATACTTAGCTTGTGGGGCGTTTTACATCATGAGTTATGGTTAGATGAGGCGCATCATTATTTATTAGCTAGAGATAGCACTTCTTTAAGCGATCTTCTAATCAATACACGATATGAAGGGCATCCCATAAGCTGGAACCTCATTCTTTATGCATTAACGCGTTACACTATTGATCCTTTCTGGATGCAGTTATTGCATATTCTTATTATGACCCTAACGGTGGGTGTTTTTCTAAAGAAGGCGCCTTTTTCTTTGGTATTTAAGCTCTTGTTTGTTTTTGGTTACTTTATGTTTTATGAGTACAATATTATTAGTAGGAACTATAATCTGGGTATTCTTTTTGTATTCTTAGCGTGTACTTTCTATAGTAAAAGAGCAACTCATTTTCTAACGATATCATTCCTTCTAGGTTTGGCTAGTAATAGTCATGCGATTATACTTATACTCTCAAGTTCAATTATGGCAATGATAAGCTTAGAACGCTTAATTATTGATAAAAAAATCAAATCACAACAAACCTGGATAGGCATAGTTGGCTTCGGGCTTTTACTGCTTATTAGTCTTTTGCAGATAATTCCGCCATCTGACACCTCTTTTTTTAGCCATGGAGAAAACGTGAGTTTTCTTGAAAAGATACCTAAAAGCATATCGCCTTTTTTTAAAAGTATTGTGCTTGTTCCTGATATTTCTATACACTCATTCTGGAATAGTAACCTCCTGGTGAACCTAAGTAAACCCCTAGCAGGGATCATTGCAATCATTAGTTTGTGCATACCTTATTTGCTGTTAACCCATAAGAAGTTGATCCTTTATATGTACTTCGGGATTGTGGTTACCGGGATCTTCTTTTATATAAGCTCATTAAATGCAGCACGGTATTATGGCATCCTATACCTGTTCTTAATTACGGCATTATGGTTTGATTACTATACCGGGGAGGAGAAGCACAGGCCTAGTTTCCTTTCTGTAAGCAAGCATAAAAGCCTGCGTCATATTCTTATGTATACAATTTTAGGGATTCATTTTATTTCTGGTGTGTATGCGTATACTGCAGATATTAAGAGACCATTTACAACGGCCCAACAAACGGCAACATTTTTAAAAGAGAACAACTTAGATACAAAGACAATTGCTACTAAAGCCTGTAATGGGACGGCTTTAAGTGCGTATATAGGGAAAGCTATTTATTTTACAAAAACAAATAGCTTTGAGAGTTATTGCACCTTTAATAGACCGTCTACAGTAGCAGAACAAGGAATGGTAGGGGTTTTACAATCTATTGATCAATTATTACAAACAGAAAAAGAATCTTTTATCTTTATTGCACATACCGCTTTTTTTGACACAGAGTCACAAAAGAATTCGCCACAATTAGAGATACGACTAATTGCAGCGTTTGAGGGAAGTATTATTAATAAAGGCAATCATTACATTTATGAAATTTCTAAATCTTAGATTTTTTTTATGGCTGAGAATTTTCGCTGGTTTGGCACTTACTTTTATTTTGCTTTCATCTTGCGATGCAAATGATAGTGAGGATAAAAATATCATCTATCTCAAGTGGAATAAATCTCATGAGCAGGACACTCTAGAAAAAAATCGCACTGGACTTACTTGGGCATTATCTTTTCTGGGATCTACCATTGCCATGGAGGAGGCTCCATTAGGGCTCTCTCAGACCAAAGATATGATACGACTGGATGTTACCCAGGCTGGATTTTCTGATAGGGCAATACCTCATTTGCAAAGCTTAATAGGTGTTATTCAAAACTCTGAAGAATATAAACTAAAAGGAACGATAGATATCGGAAGGTTTATCGCGCTTACTATAGGGAGTTCCCATCACTATTACAAAATTGCCCAGGTACCCCAGCGCTTGTCTGATCTAGAGTCTAAGTATACTTTTGATAGTATTACGGCTTACATAAATAACAGTAGTATTTCTAAAATTGATAGGGAGATTGAATATTCGATCAATAATAGCCCACATAGACGCGCTTTTATTTCTGCAGAAAGGGATACCATTACAAAGGAAATACAGGAGTTTGAAACCGTAGAGCTTATGGATAATGGGCTTTCTAGATTTGCACTTTATGATAGGGAGGGTAATCTAAAAACGGCAGGAGATCCCAAAGTGACTAGAGCAGGAAAGCCTAGTAAGTGCATGTGGTGTCACGAATCGGGGATTCAACAATTGTTTAGAGCGCAATTAGACTTTAAGAATTATGTGCCTTATGCTAGTTTTTTAGATTCTTTAAAGCGTTATAATCGAGAACTAAAGGTGTATCAAGATAGTATATGGAAAAACGCTTTTATTAAAAAGAGAAGCCTCCATACAGAAATGGAAATAGCATACATCACGTTTATGGAACCCTCTGTAGAACAATTGGCAAACGAATGGCAACTCTCTCAAGATGAGGTAAAGTCCAAGCTAAGCCATTTAAAGTCTCATACCCATCATGAATTCGGGTTTTTAGGCAATCTATTCTATAGAAAGGATATAGATGCTCTTGCGCCTTTTAAATGCCTTGAAGTGCCAGATAGTTTTAGAGAGAAATCCAATAACGAAGATGCTGTATATTATATCAAGTAGTGTACTATTACTTTGCTTGCCATCTAGCATACAAGGCTTTCTTCTCTTTTTCTGTAAAAAAATGATTCATATACTTAGATTCTAATTGGCTTTCTAGATAGTTTTTTGGGAAGCGTATATAAGACTTAAATGCAGTATAGAGCGTTGCAGAATCCTTATTTTCAGTAACATTATAATTTTCAATTGCGAAATTTTCAGTACCACAGAATGTTTCAATATGTTTTGATTTGATCGTGTCATCAAGAGCGCTTTTAAGTAACAGGATATCGGCTTGTTTATGCTGTAAGCGTTTATGGGCTTTAGCTTTCGCGAAAGCGTGCTCATATACATCTATTCCTAAACTGTTTTTAAAATGATTATCAAACCAATCTTTACAATAAGAATGGTCTAATTTTTTATAAAAGGCTCCTTCAATATCTTGAAGAGTACCCTTAAAACGGTGTGCTGGCACTCCCATATGAATCTCAAAGGCTTCAAAAAAAGCAGAGAGATTACGTTCTATTGGATTTCTAAATAATGAAATGACTTTAAATTCTCGCTCTTTACTAAGAAGCTGTTCATTTAATAAAGGCACTGGACTCCTGCTCCCGGGATACACCCCTTTTTCTTTGCAAATCTTTATAGCCTGCAATTCTTCTTCTACACTCAGGCTATGAATATGAAAACAAGGAATATTAGTCTGTTTTTTTAGAGAATGATACACACTAGATGATCCTACTTTTGCCATAGTAAAAACTAAAATAGGAGCTTGCGTTCTTTCTTTTAATTGCTTTGTTTGTTGCCACAGCGTCCAACGATCCTTGATGTGATATTTTAAAAAAGCTTTAGTCAATCTGTTGTGCTCTAGTGTTAACGGGAATAGATTTTAAAGTAAACGCACCTCTTCTGGAGTGATGATCCGTTAGGAAATATACGGTGGTATTATTAACTAATACAGGTTTTTTCTTGAGCGATATATTTTGAGTGAGCTTACGGTCTCCATAATACAGTTGATGATCCTTAATAGTAATACTATGGGTGTCAAAACTTGCCACAGGAATTGCCGTACTAATCATTTCATCCCCATTGCGACCTAAAGCTTTATACTGTAGCTTGCCATTATTTTCAAAAAAATCATAAATCATAAAATGACTTTTTTCTTGAAGTACGTATTGCGATACATCTAGCTTTTTGCCTTTTAAAGTACCTATATAAAGGGGTAGCAAAAATACAAAGGCGAGTAAGACAGGACGCAGGTAAAATTTGCCATTAACCAGTTTATACAAAACTAGACTCAATAGGATAACCAGCCATAATCTTAAAAATTGAATACCTACCGGGAACCCTCCTAATTTCTGGAAAGGCAAATTACAAATCATAAATACGATTCCAAGTAGGATTATTTTGTACCCTAATGCGATACGCTTTTGCGAAAACAAAACAAGCACAGGTATAATCCATAAAATCTGTGCATAAGTAGCAGTTCTTGCCTGAGTCAAAAACAAGGTCGCAACCCATATTGATAGCAACGTAAATGCACTCTTCTTTTTGCGAAAAGAGAGTCCAATAGCACTGCCTATGATTATAGCTTTGGTAATCCAATTGGCTAAAGCATATAAACGCTCATTAGCCACCCAAGCCGATGGATTGTAATAGGCATCTGCCACAAATAGCGATTTAAAAAACACATCTAACGATTGATAGTTCACTCTATAATCTGTAGTGGTATTACTAGAAAACGTATGTGGAAGAATGTCAAAGAAGTAGGATTCCCAAAGCGGATAGCCTGTGATGTAGATTCCAAGGATCATAAAAAGAAAAGACGCCATAACGCATAAACCTATCGTTTTCCATTGCTTTTGAAACGCTAGCGGGATGCCATAGAAAACTGGAAAGAATTTCAAAAGCGTAGCAAACCCCAAAAAGAAAACCGGACTGTAGTTTTTTCTTTTTTCGAGTACATAATACGCTGTTACCACAAAAAAGAAAATGATAAAATAAGATTGCCCAAAAAGGATTTGATTTCTGATAGGAACATAAAATAATACAGGAATAGCAAGCAAGAACCAATTAGAATTATGCTTGGTTCTCGTAACGAGCAATAGCAGTCCTATAATAAAAAGGAGTATGCTAATGCTGTTAAAAATAAACTTGGCTAGATAGGGATCTGAGATATAGGCTAGGGGATAGAAAGCAGCTAAGGTAAAAGGACTATTAACATAAAAATCTACTAAAACCTCCGTATATCCTAATTCCCATATATAGGAGTTAAAGGCGTGAATATCAAAAATGACTGTCTCTGGAGGTATCCCATCGTGAAGTAATCTCGCAGAAAAATAACTATTGGAAAAATCATGTAATGGCGCCCCATACGATTGAATCAAAAAATAAAGACATAAAAGGGCTGTAGGCATTACATACAGTAGTGGTATTTTATGGTCTTTAATATTCATCACTCACAAAAATAACCTTATTTAAATTATCAATTTCATTATACTTAATATCTTAACTTTGCTTGTATATATCGGCAAGAGATATACTGTAAATAGGAGTAATAGAGCATGGTTAATAATAAAAAAGTGGTAGTGGTTTTACCTGCATATAATGCAGCACGTACCTTACCACAAACCTATAAGGAAATCCCCTTTGATATTGTAGATGACTTAATCTTAACAGACGATTACAGTACAGATAATACAGTTGAAATAGGGAAATCTCTAGGTATAGAGCATATCATTGTACACGAAAAAAATAGAGGATATGGAGGGAACCAGAAGTCATGCTATACTAAAGCACTAGAGCTAGATGCAGATATTGTTATCATGTTACATCCTGACTATCAATATACTCCTAAATTAATTCCTTCAATGGTTTATCTCATTGCAAATGATGTGTATGATGTGGTATTAGGTTCTCGTATTTTAAATAAGGGAGCGCTCAAAGGCGGTATGCCAGTGTATAAATATATTGCCAATAGACTATTGACTTTGTTCCAGAATATATTAATGGGGCAGAAATTATCTGAATATCATACCGGATATCGTGTGTTTAGCAAGAAAGCATTGCAAGCCATACCCTATCAAGATAATTCTGAAGATTTTGTATTTGACAATCAAATGTTAGGTCAATTGTGCTATGCTAATATGCAAATAGGTGAAGTATCTTGCCCCACAAAATATTTTCCAGATGCATCTTCTATTAATTTTTTACGAAGTGTTACCTATGGGCTTGGGGTTCTAGGGGTCTCAATACAATACTTTTTACATAAAAATACTTTTATCAAATCGAAGCTTTTTAAAGGAATATAGCTAATGCCATATACTAAGCTGCTCAATCGTGTTAAAACTGTCTCCTTATATGGTTTTGGACAGAGCATCCCTATGGCGGCGCAGCTTATCATATCACTGCTTATTATTAAGAAATACTCTACCGCCTTGTGGGGAGAGTATGTCACGTTGCTACTCTGGGTAAATTTTATTGTTATATTCTCATATTTTGGTAATAAGAATTACCTCTTAAAACAGTTTAGTGAGCAACCAAGTAAAATATATACGACTTGGTTATCCAATTGTAGCACTCGCTTTTTTGTCTTTGTATGCATTGCTATAGGAAGCCTATTTATACCCATATTTGCGCCTTATCGCATCCTCATTCTACTATGGATGTTTTTGTTATTTTTCACGCAGTCTTTTGAAGTATTAATTCTGTATCAAAAGGATTTTAAATTCAATTTTATTACAGAGTTCATACGTAATGGTGCGGTGGTCGTTGTACTATTGTTCTTTACAGCCACGTTGGATTTAGAACAATTATTGAAAATTAGTATAGGTGGGCTTTTTATAAAAGCTATATGCTACGCTATTTTTTATAGAGCCACTCTTAAGAACACTTCAATACGCTTAGATAAGCAGATCTTAGTGTTGTCTATACCTTTTCTTATTCCTATGGTATTAGGTACTTTACGTACAAAAATTGACAGTTATTATGGGACTATTTATTTTACAAAAGAAGATCTAAGCCAGTATCAAATTTTTATTAGTTTGATAGCTATTGTGCAGCTAGGCGCTGCCTATATGGTCAATCCTTTTATTAAAATCTTTTATCGCATTTCAAAAAAGACAAGAATCGTTATCGAACAACAATTCTTGTATTTAGGGATAGGAGTAGGCGCCATAGGTATTGCGATTATTTACGGTATTATTAGCTATGTATATGGTTTTATTTTTAGCCCTTGGAATTACCTGCTAGGCTACTTATTTATGATTAGCTTATTTATTCATTTGTTATTAATTAATGAGTTTTATAAACATAATAAACAAGCACTTGTAGCTGTTATTATTGGAGTTATTGCGTTAATACAACTAATCTTAGGGTATTATACTATAGAAATTTACCAGTCTATTGGAGCCCTATCAATAAAGGTGGTAGGGCAATGGCTAGTAGTCTTAGCCTTATTAGTTTTTAGAAAACGCTTTATTACAGCTCCAAACTAATAGTATATTTACATATGTACAAACGATAGTAATACCACATGCCCAATATTCTAGGAATCTCTGCTTTTTATCATGATGCTGCTGCCGCTATTACCGTAGATGGAGTTATTGTAGCCGCAGTGCAGGAAGAGCGTTTTACAAGAATAAAACATACAGCAGATTTTCCAGTACAATCTATTAAGTATTGTCTGGAAGAAGCTGGGTTTACTATAGATCAACTGGATGCAGTTGTTTTTTATGATAAACCCCTCCTTACTTTTGAGCGCTTATTACAAACCTATTATGCTTTTGCTCCTAAGGGTATTGTCTCTTTTTTAAAGTCTATTCCAGTATGGTTAGAGCAAAAACTATTTCTAAAAAAGGAAATTAGGGATGGTCTCGCCCAGGCGATGCCTTATGATAAAAAGAAACTCAAATTGCTTTTTACAGAACATCATCTATCCCATGCAGCGAGTACCTTTTTTGCATCTCCATTTCAACACGCTGCAATTCTCACAATAGACGGTGTTGGAGAATGGGCTACTGCAACTATCAGTGAGGGCAGGGATAATACCATTACAGTAAAAAAGGAACTCAGCTTCCCACATTCTGTAGGATTGTTATATAGTGCGTTTACCTATTATTTAGGTTTTGCCGTTAATTCAGGCGAATATAAACTTATGGGATTAGCACCTTATGGAAATCCTAATGCTAATCAAACAAAACGGTTTATAGAGCAGATTAAAGAAGAACTTATTGCTATTAAAGAAGATGGTTCGATATGGTTAGATCAGTCCTATTTTAATTATGCGACAGGGTTAAGGATGACTAGGGATAAGAAATGGGAGCAGTTATTTCAATTAAAGAGAAGGCTGCCCGAATCTGAGCTATTGCAAGCGCATTGCAATATGGCCTATGCCATTCAAAAGGTTACCGAGGATGTGGTGTTAAAGATGGCCGCTTTCGCCAAAGCAATAACGGCAGCACCCCACTTATGCCTTGCAGGTGGGGTTGCCTTAAACTGTGTTGCTAATGGCAAATTGCTCAAAGAAAATCTTTTTGAAGAGCTCTATGTTCAACCCGCTTCTGGAGACGCCGGAGGTGCTTTAGGAGCAGCCCTTGCTGCACACTATATGTATTTTGAGAATACGCGCGAGCTAGATACCGGAAGGGATAGTATGAAAGGAAGTTATTTAGGACCCTATTATTCTGATAAGGAAATTGACCTTTTAAACAAACGCCATAAAGCAGTTGCAAAGAAGATAACCGATTATGGAGCGCTGTCAAAAGAGGTCGCTTTAGCAATTGCTAAAGGCGCTATTGTAGGCTGGTTTCAGGGGCGTATGGAATTTGGGCCAAGAGCTTTGGGTAATCGGAGTATTCTAGGAGATCCATCCAATACTGAAATGCAAAAAAAGCTCAATCTTAAAATTAAAAAAAGAGAAAGTTTTAGACCTTTTGCACCTTCGGTACTAGATACAGATGTGGCAGAATACTTTGAATTAGAAACGGCTTCCCCGTATATGACACTAGTGGCAGATGTAAAAAAAACAAAGCAAAAAGAACTAGCGTCTACTTATCATGACTTACCTTTATTAGAGAAACTATATACGCAACGCAGCGATCTGCAGGCGATTACACATTTGGATTTTTCGGCGAGAATACAAACTGTTCATAAAGAAACGAATCCTAAATATTGGAAGTTATTGAACGAGGTAAAACAAGTTACAGGTAAAGGGATGCTTATTAATACTAGTTTTAATGTTCGAGGAGAACCCATTGTATGTACCCCTGAAGATGCATACCGTTGTTTTATGAATACAGAAATGGATATCTTAGTAATCGAAGATTATTTGTACTTGAAACAAGAACAACCCCATTGGAAAAGCAAAGAGCGTTGGTCTAAAACCTTTAAAAAAGATTAATATGGATACACTTGTAGATCTATGGTTGTTTATGAAAGAACGTAAAAAGTTCTGGCTTCTACCCATCATAATCGTATTGTTGGTAATGGGAATCCTTATCGTACTAGGCGGTAGTAGTGCTCTTGCACCATTTGTATACTCATTGTTTTAAGATGGCACATAACAAAGAACTTAAACCAAGTAAGACTGTCTTAACCATAGTGGTAGGATTTCTTATTATATATGCCATTACAAATGCTAATTGGGCATTGTGGATCGCTATAGCAATTGGTGTTTTGGGATTGCTTTCGTCTTTTATTGCTTTGAAGATTCAGGAGTTGTGGATGGGTTTAGGTAAATTGTTAAGTCATATTGTGCCTCCAGTACTATTGTCTGTTATATTCTTTCTAATCCTATTTCCTATTGCCTTGTTATCAAGATTATTTGGAGAGAAAGATCCTTTACAACTTAATAGGACAAATAAGAGTCTATTTAAAACAGTGGATAGACCCTTTACTAAATCTTCTTTTGAGAAAACCTGGTAAGTATAGGAGTCAGTTGTTAGAAAACTGTTGCTTAATATAATTAGATAAAGCCTGCGCGACTACTTCATTTCCTGCTGTAGTCCAATGCTGTTCGTGCGCATTATACATTTTTATACCATTCTGGTCTGCTTTTTTTAAGGCCGGCATGAGGTCTATCATATGTAGTTGTTTGGCTTTCGCGAAAGCGATTAATTGCTCATTAGGGTAATCTCTCTTTACAGTAATGGATGGGTCATAATCTTGAACTTGGGCCCATAATTTGTCTTCTACCTGAAACATAGAAGGGGCTAAGGTAAACAGAATAGGGGTGTTGTTTTCTTGACCGAATGTATTGATTTCTAGTATTAATTTTTGCATTAGTTCATACCGCGCTACTGTGGCTTCAGTCAGGGGCACACGGCAGGTGTTTGTCTCAGGAGGTGCCTGTGTACTAATCTCTTTTGCAACAGACTTTGCTTTAATATTCTCAATACTTCTTTTAATAAAAAGAAAAAGATGCGAGTTATAATAAAGTGGATTTTGTTCCTTAACAGCATAATCATCTAAAGATGGCGCTATGATTTTGATTACTGAGTCCTTCTCAAATACAGCTGTAGGCCTAGGATAAAGCCAGGGAAAATCTCCTATATTGTCTGTGAAGTCATTGCGGAGATAGATCACTACAATAGCAAGTTGAGGTTGCAGTTGGGGTAACCATTTTTTTAGAATCAAATACTCCTGCAATTGACCGTATCCATTAACACCCATATTGTAGACAGCAGTGTTGTTAAGCTTGTTCTCCATTATATGTGTAAAAACTGCTTCATCTTTTACTGCTATATTGCTTACAAAAGAATCACCTAGCACCATAATTGTATTAGCCTTATTTTTTTCTTTAAACGGAGAATCCCTAAAGCCATCTTCGTTAATTGTGATAGTGTGATTAATACCACCTTTATACACTATACTAGCTGTGTTATTAGGGAGAAATTCCCATCCAAATTCTTCTTCTTGCTGGAACATCACATCATGCTCACTAATTTGAGGAGCAATAATTTGTATAGTAATTTCACAAAGCAATAAGACGATACTCGTCGAAATGAAAAGAAGCAGGAGATTTTTTTTCATAGTATAAAATAGGATTGGTTTAAGATAATACTAAAGCTTTAATGAGCAATAAATAGTTATTCTTATCTTTAAATCTTCTAATAAAATAATGCTGAAAAAGAATATTATTATTGCCGGTTATCCTAAAAGTGGCACTACCTGGGCCAGCAGGCTAATTGCAGAACTGGCGAGCTGTCCATTGCAAGGAGACTGGGGATATGATCACATACATACTTTGTATGAAGAAGGTAAGTCCAGAAAGTCTCCATACGATTGTTACAAAACACACTATAACTTTGATGCAATTCCTACTAAGTCAGATAGGCCAGTGTATAAAATTATCCATATCATTAGGGATCCTAGAGATATCGTGATTTCTGGAAGTAACTACTTTGTGTTTAGTAATTTTATGGATAAGATTCTAAGAAAATTGGGCTTTTCATTGAATCAGGCTTCACGAGGTAGTCTTTCTTTTCACAAGAAAAAAGAAAAAATGATACAAGCGGTTCTTTATGGAGATTATAAAATAAATAAATGGTTATCAAGTACTTGGGAGGATTATGTAAGCACATTCAAAAATAAAAAAGTGCTAGCTATAAACTATGAGAATCTCCTGGTTAACCCAAGGGTAGAATGTGTGAAAATTGCAGCCTATTTAAATCTGGATGTTGATGATAAGCATATTGATTATTGCATAAAAAAGCAATCTTTTCAAAATAGGAAAAAAGAAATTCCGTCCAAGGATAATACTACATTTAACAACCTATTGAATCAAGGTAAAATGGGGTATTGGAAGACGCAATTCTCTGATTTAGAAAAGCAATTATTTACAAAACAATTAAGTAGCTCTTTAATTGAAATGGGATATGAAATAAGTTTAGATCAAGAATAACCTAATGATAAAATGGGTAAATACTAAAAGGGCATATACCTTCAAAATTCACTTAACTCTCTCATCCCTAAAGATTGTAAATGTTGTAACTTTAAAGGTTTAAAGTGGTCTGATTTATTATTCAATAACTATTAAAAAAGCAAGGAAGTTTTTATAATTGAGACTATTCAATTAATGCATTATAATCTATAGACTTAATATTTTTGCCAAACTTATATAACGTGTCAAACAAAATTGTAATATTTAATCCCAGAAGTGCTAATCAGAAGCATAGAATACCTAACTCCATATTACAAGTAGGAGCTGCTATATATGGGAAATTTGATTTTGCCTATGTCGATGGTAATCTAGAAGCGAATCCGTGGGATAAAATAAGTTCATATTTCCAAACAGGAGAATATAAATATTTTTGCAGTACAGTGATGCCAGGGCCTCAATTGAGACAAGCAATACCTTTTACAAAAAAAATAAAAGAACAGTTTCCAGAAACAATTACTATTTGGGGTGGTTATTTTGCTTCTAATCAATATAAAGTATCCATAGAGGCGCCTTATGTAGATTACATAGTGAATGGGCCTGGTGATGTTACTTTTCCTTCCTTGTTAGAAATGTTAGAAGAAGGAAATATAGAAGAATTACATACTATAGATAATTTGATTTTTCAAGAAGAAGACGGAACGATCACGCGCACAAAAAAAGAAAAACTTTTAGATCAAGATTCTTTACCACAATTACCCTATACACATCTTAATTCCTTTTATGATTTAGAGAATTATTTGAGTCGTACTTTTTTAGGGAGTAAGACATTTTCATACCACTCTAGTTTAGGGTGTCCGTTTACTTGTTCTTTTTGTGCTGTAGTGCCAATTTATAATGGACGATGGAAAGCTAAATCTGCTCAAACGGTATATAATGATGTGAAATACTTTAAAGATAATTATGGAATTGATGCAATAGAATTTCATGATAATAATTTCTTTACCTCTAGAAAACGAGTTGTAGAGTTTTCTAAACTCGTTAAGGATGATGGAATTACGTGGTGGGGAGAAGGACGCATAGATACTATTAATAAATATGCAGATGAAGATCTTTTGTTAATGAAAGAAGCAGGATGTAAAATGATTTTTCTTGGTGCGGAGACCGGTAATGATGAGATCCTGAAACAAATGAATAAAGGAGGTACACAGACAGGTCAGGGTATTAAAGATTTTGCTCGTCGTTTATATCCTATTGGAATAATACCCGAATTCTCTTTTGTTTTAGGTATGCCTGCAGATACCCCAGAACAGGTCATGGCACAGATAGAATGGGATATAAATTTTATTAAAGAGATAAAAGAAATCAATCCAGATGCAGAGATTATTATATACTTATATAGTCCCGTAGCTACAGAAGGATCAGAATTATACGAACAAATCCAGAAGGCAGGGTTTAGCTTCCCAGAAAAACTAGACGATTGGTTAGATCCCACCTGGGAAAATTTTGATTTGCGTAAAAATCCATTGACTCCTTGGCTTACGCCAAAAATGGTAGATCGCATTATGAATTTTGAAACGGTATTAAATGGTTATTATCCTACAGCTTCTGATTTTAGAATTAAAGGGTTTAAGAAAAAACTTTTAAGAGCAGTTTCAAAAATACGCTATAGTACAGGAATCTATAAGTATCCTTATGAAATTAAGGCACTTCATAAACTATGGAAATATCGTCAACCTGAAATACAAGGGTTTTACTCAGAATAATGGGGCGCTTACGGGATTTTATTAAAAAAATATCGCACCCTTTTTTAAAGCGTGGCTTACAGTACTATTATAGAAAACCAAGGTCGTATGCGTATAAAGGCGTTACTGCAATAGTTCATCCAGATGTGTTTCCGCCACATTTAACCTTGAGCACCAAAATTTTATTAGATTTTATCTCAGCAATCAATCTTAACCAAAAGACCTTTTTAGAATTGGGATGTGGTTCGGGAATAATATCTTTGTTTGCTAGTAAAAAAGGCGCTTTAGTGACGGCAAGCGATATCAATATGGTAGCACTTGAGCAGTTGGAAATTGCTTCTATTAAAAATGAACTACCTATTAATTGCTTGCATTCTAACTTATTTGAGGAGATAAGTAAAAGTCATTTTGATTATATAGTAATCAATCCTCCCTATTATCCCAAATCTCCCGAAACCATAAAGCAAAGGGCTTGGTATTGTGGGACATCCTTTGAATATTTTGAAGAGCTTTTTGAACAAATACCGAGCTATCTGTCTAAAGAGAATAAAACATACATGATTCTTTCTGAAGATTGCGAGATTGAAACAATTAAACGTATAGCTGTCAAGAATCACGTACTGTTTTATCAGGTTTTTGAGACAATAGTTGCTGCTGAAAAAAATTATATTTTCCAACTATTAAAAGGATAGGTTTGGCTATAATTTTGATAAAAAAATCTATAGCAAGTTAGCAAGGCAAATATCAGCGATGTCTACAATGAACTACTATGTTACTGTAAAGAAAGCCTTAAAATAAATTTAGATGTCCTAGGCATTTTCAAATTCACTTACAAAATGCATTCTTACAGAAGGATATTTCTGTTGAGTCATTTGTAAGCTAAAAGGAGAGTCTGCAAGAAAGACAAGTTGGCCTCTTTTGTCCTTGGCCATATAGCGTTGTTTTACTCTTAAGAATTCTTTAAACTCTTCGCTTTTAGCATCTTCAGGTTCAACCCAGCAGGCTTTATGCACATTGAGTAGTTCGTAAGTACATTTTGCGCCATACTCATGTTCTAACCTATATTGTATGACCTCATATTGTAACGCCCCTACAGTTCCTATTACCTTACGGCCATTAAGCTCTAGTGTAAATAACTGCGCGACTCCTTCATCCATTAACTGGTCAATACCTTTTGCCAGCTGTTTAGACTTCATAGGGTCTGCATTGTTGATATACCTAAAGTGTTCTGGTGAGAATGCAGGAATTCCTTTATAGTGTATCTCTTCACCAGAGGTTAGCGTATCACCTATTTTAAAGTTGCCTGTATCGTGTAATCCTACGATATCACCAGGGTAGGAGATGTCTACAATTTGTTTCTTTTCTGCAAAAAAGGCGTTAGGGCTAGAAAACTTGAGTTTTTTCTTGTTTCTTACGTGTAAGTAGGGTTTATTACGTTCAAAAACACCGGATACAATCTTGATAAATGCCAGCCTGTCCCTATGCTTAGGATCCATATTAGCGTGAATCTTAAAGACAAAACCAGAAAAATCCATCTCATAGGGATCAACAAGGCGCTCTTCACTTTCTTTAGGACGTGGGGTAGGAGCAATAGTAACAAAACAATCTAAGAGTTCACGTACCCCAAAATTGTTTAAAGCAGACCCAAAAAACACGGGTTGCTGTGTTCCTTCTAGGTAAGCTTCTTTATTAAAATCTGGATAAACACCCTGTACTAATTCAAGTTCATCTCTCAGGTTTTGAGCCGCATCATTTCCTATAAGTTCATCAAGAACACTATCTTGTAAATTAGTAACTTCTGTCGTATCTTCTATATTCTTCCTACTATCTCCACTAAAGAGATTTACATTTTTCTCCCATATATTATAGATACCTTTAAAATCATATCCCATTCCTATGGGAAAACTAAGAGGGGTAACTTTTAAGTGTAATTTTTGTTCAATTTCATCAAGGAGTTCAAAGGCGTCTTTTCCTTCACGATCAAGTTTATTTATAAACACAATCATTGGGATAGAACGCATTCTACAAACTTCAACTAGTTTTTCGGTTTGTTCCTCAACACCTTTTGCGACATCTATTACTACAATAACGCTATCTACCGCAGTTAGGGTTCTAAAGGTGTCTTCTGCAAAATCTTTGTGTCCTGGAGTGTCTAGAATATTAATTTTTATTCCTTCATATTCAAAAGCAAGTACAGAAGTCGCTACAGAAATCCCCCGCTGCCGTTCTATTTCCATAAAATCACTAGTAGCACCTTTCTTTATTTTATTGGATTTTACGGCGCCAGCTTCTTGTATTGCCCCCCCAAAGAGCAATAACTTCTCAGTCAAGGTAGTTTTACCAGCATCTGGATGGGAAACAATACCGAAAGTTCGACGACGTTCAATTTCTTTTTCTAAGCTCATTATGGATGTTCAATTGATTTGCAAATATACTTTTAATGAGAATAACTTTTTGTTCTTTTTAAGGGTGCAATAATGCATTCTATTATAACAGTACATATTAGCACTAACTGGCAAATACCCATCAGCAAAAAGATGAATGGGAGTCTTTTCTTATATTATATTAAATGTGCGTGTATTTCATCGAAGGAATGATTAAGAACATCTAAAAGTTAAACTTATATTCAAAAGACTTGACATATATATATACATTTACACCACCTAACTTAAAAAAATCAATTTCCACATTATCAAACAGTTATCGTATAAGGGATTTTGATTTATGGATTAAGAGGGTAATCTTCACAAGAATCGAAAATTACACATCTTTTTTTTAGACGTAATGAGTGTTTTTATAATTATAGGCACTCTTGCTTAAAATATTAGGAAGCCTGAGTGCCTCAGGTGAAAATTTTAATTATGAGAAATAAACTAGGTATTTCTAATTTATTGGTTGTTAAATTATTTTTTGGGTTTGCCGCAACGCAAGCGCAAATACAATCACCATCAATTCAAATAGGTGTTACCTTTAATTGGGACGATGCTGCGATTACTGCTTTGCAAGATTTGAATTTGAATCATTATTTTACTGCATCTAGTGGTCTAGGACCTTAAATTTTTGTGGTACTTCTTTTATTTTCTTTTTGCTTTCGCGAAAGCGTATAATATGTAATAAACTTCCCGTATATACGTTAAAAAAGGAAGTATTTATAAAATATCGTGTATTTTATCGTATATTTTGTTACTTTTGTCGATGAATTAAGCTTGCTTTTATATATAGAAAAGAAAATTAATTTGATTATTTGGTTATATATATATTTGCATCGCCCAATTTAATGAAATTTAAGTATCATATTTTCAGTTACTTATGAATTTTGGAATGTATAAAAATAGATTAGGGGTAATCTTCACAAGAATAGAAAATTACATATTCCTTTATTTAAAAAAATAAATAGAATTTAAAAGCCTAATAGATAGGTCTTTATAGTATTGTTACGATTATACCTGCGAGTATCAGGTGAAAATTTTAATTATGATAAATAAACTAGGTTTTTCTAATTTATTGTTTGTTGTATTATTTTTTGGGATTGCTGCGATGGAAGCGCAAACGCAATCACCATCAATTCAAACGGGTGTTACCTTTCAGTGGGCAGATGAGCAGGATGTAAATGGTAATGGGGTTATAGAGGTTAATATGGGTGAGCAACTGTTGCCTGCCACTATTGAATCTGTAACTGCAGGAAATACTGTATATCAGAACTTTGTGGTGCCTACTTCCTATCAATTAACTCGTTTAGGAGGCAATGGTAATAGTGGCAACACCATGAATCAATTGAGTGAAAATGGGATTATAATACTTGGCAATAGTATGACAGCGACTCTTGATATTACAGATAGTACTGTTTGGGATGATGCGGCCATAAATGCTTTTCAAGATAGAAATTTAAATCATTATTTTACAGCTGCGTCTAATGGAGATGATATCTGCGGTGATTTTGATGCAGCTAATGGAACTAATGGAGTTCCGGAAACAGATGCTCAAATCCAAACCTTGTTTTATAATCCATCAATACCGTCTAATGAGGGTGGCATCATTGCAGTTACAGAGCGAGGGGGTAATAATTGTATGTATGTTAGGATGTTTGGTATGCGTCCTGGAGAAACAACTGAATCCTATTTAGGTGATACTTTTGTCCGTACAGCTGGGAATAGTGTAGGTGGTGAATTTTCGCCGCCTATTCCAGGTTCAGATTATTGGGGATCTGGTCGTAGTAACGATAATAATCAAGGCCAAACGATAGCGATAGGCTTATTTGAATTAAATAGTATTGCAGAAACGGGTTCCTTAATTACGAGAGTAGAATTATTAGCCTCTTCCACGGATCATGGCGATGGTAAGTTTTTTATTATTCAGTCTTATGCGATGGATTCTAGTGAGACGGGATGTATAGATGAAAGTTTTAGTGGTCAGGTAGTTTCAAGCGTACCAGCAGGATCTGTTTTTCAAGTGATTAATGGTCCTACACCATTGGGAGATAGTTTTACTTTTGATACGAATACTGGAGACTTTACCTATACACCATCAAATGGTTTTACTGGGAATGTCGTTTTTGAGTACGAGGTATGTTTGTCAGCCCCTAACAACGATACCTGTGATACAGGCATGGTGACACTTACCTATGAAAACCCGCCGGACGAACCTGTTGTAGATTTTGATTGTAATACAGATGGTACTGCAGATCTTATCGTTTTAAGTCCATTGGGTGGTGACTTGGAGTATTCTATAGATGTTATAAATTTTCAATCTTCTCCTGTGTTTCCTAATTTACCAGAAGGGGATTATACTGTTACTATTAATAACGTTGCTACGGGATGTAAGCTGGAAGCATCAAATGCAGTTACGTATGAAATTTTAGAAGTAGATCTTCCGGTTGATGTCACAGATGTTTTATGTTTTGGAGAATCTGCAGGAGCTATCGATATTACAGTATCAGGCGGAACATCTCCATTTACTTTTTCTTGGGACAATGGCGCCACTACAGAAGATTTAACAGCTCTAGCCGCTGGAAGCTATGAAGTAACAATCACAGATGCTAATGGATGTGAATTAGTAGATACTTTTACAGTAGGTGAGCCAGCTGCTGCCATTACAATAGCAGCCTCAACGATTACAGATGTTGCTTGTTTT
>JALZVV010000065.1 GCA_023299935.1 Dokdonia sp. | reverse complement strand
CCGAAAATCACAACTCCTGACATTTTTGTAATGATATCTTCTGTAGAGGGATGCTCATCACCTGAAAAAATAATTCCAATATTTTCAAAGCCTTTTTGCTTCAAAGTTTCAATAGTCATTAAGGTATGATTTATACTCCCTAGATAATGCCTAGATACCACTATTATTTTATCGCTAGGCTGTATTAAATCAAGTATAGTTTCGGTATCATTTAAGGGAACGAGTAGTCCTCCAGCACCCTCAATAACGAGGCTGTTCTTGGTTTTAGGGCGTTTGATTTGGATAGCTTTAATAGCCACGCCATCTATCGCTGCAGCCGCATGTGGACTCATAGGAGTCTCTAAAGAATAAGAATTATCGTGATATTGCGATATATCATTTGATATTAATTCTTTAACCTTATGGGTGTCAGAATTTTGAAGCTCTCCCGCTTGTACGGGCTTCCAGTAATCTGCTTTTAATGCTTCTGTTACTATAGCCGCAACGACTGTTTTTCCTACTTCGGTAGATATGCCAGTTATGAAATACGCGTTCTTCATAGTTGTTCAAGTTCTGATTGCATTATCTCTAGCACTTCGTGCAGTTGCTCTTTTGTATTATAACTATGAATACAAAAGCGCAATCTTTCTGCACCTTTAGGGACTGTAGGAGAAAGTATGGGTTTTACATCATAACCTTGTTGAGCAAGCTTTTGCGAAAGCGATTTTACCCTATCCACCCCAGGAATCACCGCACATTGTATAGCCGAAACACTAGCTATGAAATAGGCATCCATCCCAGTTCTTGGAATGTGACTTTTAAAAATATTTATCTTCTTTTTTATCCTTCGTACATTCTCAACCATATGGGAGACTTCCATTTTATCCAACATTCTGTAGAAGGCCAAGATACTCGCCACCGTATGCGGTGGTAAACCGGTTGTATATATAAACGAACGGGCAAAATTAATGAGATACGTTTTGAGATCTGTATCTCCTAAAACTGCCGCACCGTGAGCCCCTGCCGCCTTACCAAAAGTCACTATTCTTGCAAATACTTTTGTTGACAAGCCATACAATTGCACGAGTCCTTGCCCTTGCATTCCTAGCACTCCTAAGGCGTGCGCCTCGTCTACAATGAGGCGCGCATTATAACGCTCACAGAGTTGCACCATCGCCAAGAGATCTGGAGAATCACCATCCATAGAAAATACAGATTCTGTGACTACATAAAGCTCGCCAGTATTCCCACTCTGTCCGCCTCCGGCAGACATCTCTCCCAAAGGGAGAGAATTAGAGGAGTGTTTCATTAATAATTGGGAAAGGGTATTGAGGCTGTTATGGGTAAATTTATAGGCCTTAGCATCGCTCATCTTAATGCCATCACGTATACTAGCATGACTATGCTCATCATACAAAATCACATCCCCTCGTTGGGGCACAGCTTGAAAGAAACCCACATTAGCGGCATAGCCGCTGTTAAAAATGAGTGCACTTTCACTTTCGTGAAAACGGGATACTACTTTTTCCAGTTCATTATATAAAGGATAGTTGCCGGTAAGCAATCTACTTCCCGTAGCTCCAGAAACCCCAGTAGAAAACTCTTTTAGGATTTGTTTTGTTGCGGTTTGTAGGACTCTAGCCAACGCAGGGTGATTCACTGCGCCTAGATAATCGTTAGATGAAAAATCAATAAGCGTATTAGATTCTAGAAGTGTTCTTAAAGAGTCAGTAGCTTTACGATCACTTAATTTTTTATGTAGTTTTTGAGGTAACACGATACAAAGATACATCTTCACGTATTCAATTAATAACTGCTCATAAAAGGATATTAAATAAAGTATGTTCCAAACATTGCCTTTAATAAAAAAATAATTTTAATTATTGTTTATCAATAATTTTTATATATTTGTTATCGTTAAACAGCAATAATTATGAAAAACAAACAACTCTTAATCAACATTCTCAATATACTTCTGTTCTTCATTATTGGAGGTATGGTACTAGGCATTCTGCTCATTGTCTTTGGCACAGAAAGCCTACAAACAATCCTAAGTACAAAACTTAATGTTCTAAATTCTTCTAGTCAATCTGTTGTTTACCTCTTTATGGTCGCAACCCTAATTATTTATGGGGTCTTCACTTTGGGACTTTGGCATTTTAGAAAAGCAGGATTATACCTGCTAAAATCTGGTTTTAAACAAACTAACCTTGGCAAACATGTAACTATTGCGGGTAAAAGTTTTGTGCTCAGCGGAGTCTTTTGGTGGTTAATAGATGGTCTAAGCGCCATTGTTTTTTCTCAAGAATTATCAATATCTGTTTCTAATAAGACCTTCATTTATCTATTCTTTATTGCCGTAGGTATTTTTATGATGCTTATGTCAACCGTCCTTAAGGAGGCACAACAACTTAAACAAGAAAACGATTTGACTATTTAAAACGAGTATTATGAAAAAAATAAAAATACTATTTGGTTTAATATTATTACTAACTTTTAGCTATACCTTAGGGATCATACAAAGTATTTCACAACCCAATATATATCAGATAATGGCACAATCTAGCAAAAGCGATTTAGTGTTTGGAGATTATAGCTTTTTGATAGGTAAAATATTAACTATATTCATTTATGCGGGCCTTATCATTAGTCTCAAGTGGATCAATGAAATTTTGAAAAAGGGCTTTTTTACCACTACTTCAAAAAAACTCATGAGAAATGCAGGTTATCTGTTTTTGTTTGTTGGAGTAATAACTGGAGTACTTGATATTATAAGACTATATGCTGGTAACCCAACACAAGCATTGATTAATGATGTTATAATATGGTTAACAATAGGTCTATTAGGCTTTATTATACTAATCATTGCAGATATGGCACAGACGGGATATCAGTTAAAATCTGAAAATGACCTTACCATATAAGCTATGGGCATTATTATAAACTTAGATGTGGTTTTGGCACAGCGAAAAATGAAGAGTAAAGA
>JALZVV010000064.1 GCA_023299935.1 Dokdonia sp. | reverse complement strand
ACTTTTGACCTGGAAGATCTGTACATTTCTGGAGAACGCAAAACCTTAGACATCTCGCAATGGTTAGATCAAGGCTTTATTTTGAGAGAAAAAAGCTTTCGCGAAAGCGCAAAAAACCACAATTATCATAGTTTCCAAGATTCTTTTGTTGCCTTGCACTGCAGTACCGATGCTATCGTGCCTGCCTGGGCATATATGCTTGTCGCTTCAAAATTACAGGACATTGCCAAAAAAGTAATTCAAGGTGATTTAGAAACGCTTGAAACTATTCTCTATACTGAGCAACTAGCTCAAATAGATGTGACTCCTTATCAAGACCTAGCTGTCATTGTTAAAGGGTGTGCTCACAAACCCGTGCCTCAAAACGCATATCTACTTCTTATAGAAAAGTTACAGCCAGTAGCAAAAAGTCTGATGTTTGGCGAAGCTTGTTCTTCTGTCCCTTTGTTTAAAAAAAAGAAAAAGTAAACAAGATTGAATAACTCGTCATAGTGCAATTTAGTGCCGTTTAAATACAAAAATCTTAATGTGATCACACTATATTGACTTCAATTTTGGAGAAGTAGCGTATATTTGCAGTACAAATTTTAACTAAACTCATTATGAAAAAAGTATTACTAGCTTTTAGTTTTTTAATCTTATGCGCTACTGCATTTGGGCAAACTAAAGAAGAATTACAAGAACAAATGGCTCCTAAAAATGCCGAAATAGGCAAGCTTCAAGGAGAAGTAGATGCGCTACAAGCGCAAATTGATGCACTTCCAGGATGGAGAAAAGCTCTTTTTGGTACAGTAGGAGGAAGTATTACAGAACAGAGAAATGCATTTGCACAAAGTATCCCAAATAACTCCTCGGGTAATATAGGGTTTACTGTTAATGGGTATGCTAACTTAATCCAAGACAAATTCTTCTGGAGAAATTCAGGAACTTTAAACTTATCATGGGTACGACTAGACGACAGAGATGATGTATCAGACAGTGAGAACTTTGATCCAACTACAGATATTTTTACGATCTCATCACTTTATGGGCGTAATATCACTGAGAAATTGGCTTATTCTGCTCTTGCAGAATACAGAACCACAGTATTAAATGATTTTAATAACCCTGGTTATTTAGATGTGGGTGTTGGATTTACATGGTTACCTATTGAAAATTTAGTTGTGGTTATTCATCCTGCAAACTATAATTTTGTTTTTGCAGATAACGATACTGCTTTCCAATCTTCACTAGGAGCAAAAATAGTTGTAGACTACACAAGAAAAATAGGTGCTATTAACTTTAAATCTAATTTATCTGCTTTTATCAGTTATGAAGATGTAGATAACTTATCAAACTGGTCTTGGAACAACTCATTTGCGTATACACTTTGGAAGAAAATAGGAGTAGGCTTTGATTTTGGACTTAGAAGTAATAAGCAAGAGGCTTTAAACTTTGCCTTAGCTCAGGACCCTGCTACTGCAACTTCTTTTGATAATGTAAATAATGATTTACAAACGTATTGGACATTAGGACTGAGCTATGCTTTCTAAACTTAAGCCATAACAATAAAAAAAGCGACCCAAAGGTCGCTTTTTTTATTGTTATTAATCTCTTTTTATAAATTCTGATTCTCATATTCAGGATACAAGAACTTATTATAAGGAAAGCGTGTCACGTGTATCTCACGCACACGATTGTATGCTTTTTTTCTAAAGGCTTCTAGGTTATCCTTATTTAAGGCAGAAATAAAAATCGCATCGCCATTAGCTCTAGCCATCCAAGTTTTTTCCCATTCCTCCAGTGAATAGTGCGCCCCTGTGCGTTCGATCATAAGGTCTTCTTCATCAAAATCTTCGGCTTGGTAAGCATCTATTTTATTAAATACCATTAAGGTAGGTTTGCCTAGACCATTAATCTCATCTAGTATTTTATTTACAGAAGCAATGTGATCTTCAAACTGCGGGTGAGAAATATCTACCACATGCAGCAATAAATCTGCCTCTCTTACTTCATCCAGTGTACTCTTAAAAGAATCTACTAACTGAGTAGGCAACTTACGTATAAACCCAACCGTATCTGAGAGTAAAAAAGGCAAGTTTCCTATGACCACTTTACGCACCGTAGTATCTAGCGTAGCAAAGAGTTTATTCTCTGCAAAAACAGCGCTTTTTGCCACTGTATTCATTAAGGTACTCTTTCCTACATTAGTATAACCCACTAATGCCACACGTACTAAAGCCCCTCTATTACCACGCTGGGTGGACATTTGCTTATCAATAGTTTTAATCTTCTTTTTAAGCAAAGCGATTCGATCTCTTACAATCCTCCTATCGGTCTCAATTTCTGTCTCTCCAGGACCACGCATTCCTATACCGCCTCGTTGTCGTTCCAAATGTGTCCATAATCCCACCAATCTAGGTAGTAAATATTCATACTGTGCAAGTTCTACTTGAGTACGTGCATAACTGGTTTGTGCACGCTGAGCAAAAATATCTAGTATGAGATAGGTGCGATCTACAATTTTACATTTTAAGATCTTCTCTATGTTTTTTTGCTGCGCCGGCGTCAACTCATCATCAAAAATTACCGTGCCTACTTCGTGTTGCTCTACATAAGCCGCTACATCTTCCATCTTTCCCGTTCCTATAAAAGTTTTAGGATTAGGCATATCCAGTTTTTGCGTAAATCGCTTGAGTACCTTACCTCCTGCCGTATAGGCCAGAAACTCTAGCTCGTCGAGATACTCGGTCATTTTCTCTTCATTTTGGATGCGGGTCACTAGTCCAATAAGAAGGCATTTTTCGTAATCTGTTTTTTCTACATCTAGCATATGGACAAAGGTAGGTAGATTTCAGTAATGAATAGAGATTGGAGATTGGAGATTGGAGATTAACGATTGTTGATTGTTGATTGCAGAATAACGAATGAATAACAAGGAATATTGAAAGAGAAGAGAGATTGGAGGTTGGGTGTTGGAAGATGGAAGATGGAAGATGGAAGATGGAAGATGGAAGTTTAAACTAATAAACTCAACATCCACTCAACTAATCGTCTCATCGACTATTCAAAAAGGAATACTTAATTGATAATGATAGGGATTGTTGATTACTGATTGTCGATTGCTGATTGCTGATTGCAGAATAACGAATAGCGAATGATGAACTAAGAACTAGAAACTTTGACTACCGACTTCTCACCACTCACTACCGACTACTGAATACTAACCAATACCTAAACATTCCTATATATTCTTTACTTTAGAGTTTTAAAATTGATATATGAGTGATTCCGCTTTCGCGAAAGCTAGCCCGTCCCAAAATAATGGGAAAACAAAACAACCTTCTACCAATGTATCCGTAGGGTTTTACAATCTTGAAAACCTTTTTGATACCAAAGACGACCCTGCAAAACTGGATGACGACTTTACCCCTACTGGATTTAAAAAATGGGATGAAAAACGATATGCAAAAAAACTTAAGAAACTAGCGAAGGTCATCTCCAAAATTGGAAAGAAAGAAACAGGTGCGCCTCCTGCTCTTCTTGGTGTAGCAGAAGTAGAAAATGCTCGGGTACTAGAAGACCTCATCCAAGTGAAATCCTTAAAAAAACATGACTATGGTGTGGCACATTTTGACTCCCCAGATGAACGCGGGATAGATGTTGGCCTGTTATACAGAAAAGAATGCTTTACGGTTACAAATGCAGCTACACATACGGTATGGTTGGAATCCGAAAGAGGTGGGCGCGATTATACAAGGGATATCCTTCACGTGACGGGGAATCTTATGGGTAATGAGATTCATTTATTGATTAACCACTGGCCATCCCGAAGAAAGGGAGCTAATGAAACTTCTAAAAAACGCATTAAAGCAGCCCAAGAAAATCGCAAAGTTATTGAAGCCATACGCTCAGAAAATGAAGATGCTAGAATAATGGTCTTAGGTGATTTTAATGACGGCCCTTATGATGAAAGTGTAAAAGACCATTTAGTCCAAAAGGACTTATATAATCCTATGGTTTTTCTAAATACTAAATATGAAGGAAGTCTTAATCATAATTTTGAGTGGTATCTTTTTGATCAAATAATACTTTCTACTAATTTTATGAGAATCCATCAAAACAATTTTAAATATCTCCATTCTAATATCTATAATGAGGACTATCTTAAAGAGTTTAGCGGCAAATTTAAGGGTAATCCTTACCGCACTCATGCAGGTAAACGATATTTAGGAGGTTATAGTGATCATTTTCCCGTGTATATCACCTTTAAAATTAACATACCATAATAAATTTGTTAAAATACATGTATATTGTCGGTGGTTTCTGGTATTACATCTAAAATCAAACTTAAGGTTTTGTAAATTTCTTTTTTTGTTCCAAATTCGTGTTTTGGAATAAAACTACATTTCCTATATCCTACAAATCTATTCCTTTTTTCAAGGGAAGATGATAGTTTTAGTCCACATTTTAATTTAATAAGAGGCTAGTGCTTTTTACGAATTCTTAACTTATTTATACTATGATAGTCAAAACCAATACAATTAAAAAGTGTGCCATTGCATTATTATGGCTTATTCCTGCCGCTTCTTTTGCACAAATTACGGTAGACGCTAGCTTAACTGCTCAAGAATTAGTGCAGGATATTCTTATTAATGGAACGTGTGCCCAAACATCTAATTTTATATCCTCAACTGGTACAGATTTTGGAGAGGAAAATGGAATTGCTGCTTTTGATGGCAGTGGTACAGATTTTCCATTTGCAGGGGGAATAGTATTGACCTCTGGAGATGTGCAAGCCGTACCTGGCCCAAACGGAAATGTTGAAAGTAGCGGGGGATGGCCTGGAGACGCTGACTTGGAGAATTTTACTAATATTACCCCTGGTAATTCCAATGACGCTTCATTTATTCAATTTGATTTTGTGCCGCTTACGGGGCAATTAAGTTTTGATTTTATCATGGCTTCAGAAGAATACAATCAAAATTTTGAGTGTACTTTTTCAGATGCTTTTGCCTTTATATTAACAGATTTAACTACTGGAACCTCAGAAAACTTGGCAGTATTACCAGGAACAACAACTCCTATTCAAGTAACAAATATTAGATCAGAGGTTCCTGGTGGATTGGGATGTGCTGCTGTTAATGAAGAGTTTTTTGGACAGTATAATTTCTTGCCTTTTAATGATGAAGATACTGCGGCGATAAACATGAATGGTCAAACGGTTGAACTTACAGCCATGTCCGATGTTATTATAGGAAATCCTTATACGATAAAGCTTGTTGTTGCAGATGATCAAGATAATGTATTCAATATGTCTGTTTTTATTGAGGCAGGTAGTTTTAATATTGGAAGTACAGACCTAGGAGAAAATCTACTTGTGTCATCAGGAAATGCACCGTGTGAAGGTGATGAAATCACTTTAGATGGAACAGATCCAGATGCATTATCCTACTCTTGGTTTTTTAATGACATACTCATTCCTGGCGAAACGAACCCTACTTTGGATATTTCAGTAGCTGGAACCTATTCTGTAGAGGTTGTTCTACTTGATTTAGAAGACTGTTTAGTTCGTGATGACATCACGGTTGAATTTATTAATGGAGATGCTGTTAACCTAGGAAATGATATGACTCCTTGTGATGGAGATGTATTTACCATTACTTCTGGTATAGCATTCACCAATGCAACATTCGTATGGCTCATGGATGGCAATGAAATTGCCGGAGAAACACTAGCAACCTTAGACGTAACTGAAACAGGAATATATACGCTCCAGGCTACATTTAACGAGTCTTGTACTTTTTCAGATGATATTCTTATTACTTTTAATGAATCTCCTATGCTTGATCTTGGTGAAGATATTAGTAGTTGCTTAGAAGATCCTTTAACATTAGATGCAACGCCTACCAATGTAGATCCTGCCGCCGTAACTTATCAATGGTTTCTTAATGGATTTCCGATTGCTGGTGCTACAAATGTAACTTTTGATGCAACTGTAGCGGGTACTTACAGTGTTGAAATAACATTGGGTATTTGTGTTGGAACAGATACAATTATAATAACACAAGGGAATCCGGATGGTACAGGTTGTAGTGCTAATGATTTGTGTTTTGATTCTGAAGTTATAGAATGTGGTGATGTAGTTACGGGATCAACCTTTGGGTCGACTTCTAATGGTGCACCAACCGGCGTGTGCGGCACAACTGCTGGAGCTCCAGGAAATTGGTATAGCTTTATAGGCACAGGAAATATTATTCAATTAGGGCTTTGCACCTCAACTTTTGATACAAAATTACAAGTATATACAGGAACTTGTGATAATCTAAATTGTGTTGACGGGAATGATGATTCTTGTGGTCTTCAGTCTGAAGTAGATTTCCTTTCTACTCCGGGCACAGAATACTTTATCTATGTCTTTGGTTTTGGAGCCGCACAAGGAAACTATATGTTAGATATTAATTGTGTTTGTATTTCTGACGTAACTGTTGGAGCAGATCAAGAATTCTGTGATGAAGATTCATTTGAAATTGTTTCTAGCTTATCTGGAGAGACCATATTCAATCCTACCTATTTATGGAGTAATGGCGAGACAACTCCTAATATCACGGTAACAAATTCAGGCACTTTTTCTGTTGAGGTTACAACTGCAGGTGGATGTACCGTTACAGATTCTGTAGACATCCTACTTAATGACACTCCGATTATTGACTTAGGCGCAGATTTTTTAACTTGCTTTGATACACCAGTTGTATTAGATGGATCTCCAACGAATGTAGATCCCGCATCAGCTACATATCAATGGTTCCTTAATGGAGAACTGCAAATAGGCGTTGATACCGCTCAGTTTGAAATTTTTGAGATAGGCACATATGAAGTAGAAGTTAATATTGGAAGTTGTGTTCAAACATCTTCCGTAACGGTGGAACCTAGAGAAGATTTAGTTGTTACATTAGACAATCCATTTATCACTTGTCCTGACACCACAAACACACTAACAGCTTCAACTAATGAAACAGGTGTAACTTATCGTTGGTTTTTAAATGGTGATGAAATAATTGGTCAAACTACATCTACACTTGATTTTGAAATTCCTGCATTAACTGTGGGAGAACAAATATTTACTGTAGAAATTACACTAGGTGATTGTACGGGAGAAACTTCGACAACAGTGTCCTTATATGCAATAGGTAATTGTGTTATTGGTCAAGGAATCTCTCCAGATGGATCTCCTGGATTTAATGATTTCTTAGACTTGACTTTTCTTTCGGATCGTTCGGGTATAGATAACCTTGAAATATATAACAGACATGGTCGTTTGGTTTTTGAAAGAGCAAATTATGTAAACGAGTGGGCAGGACAAACGGATATTAGTGGTGACATTCTTCCTACAGGAACGTATTTCTATGTAATTAATTTTGCGGAGGAAGATCCAGAGTATGGAAGACAATCTACTGGATGGATCTATTTAAATAGGAGTGCTGAATAATAAGTCTTAAGCAATTACGACTGGTTTATAACTATACATTCTAATGAAAAGACTATTTACAATATCCTTTATTTGTGGCCTACCTAGTGGTGTAGACCAGACAATCGCACAACAAGATTCTAGTATCCAGCATAGCTATACTATAGATTTGGTTTGTGTGGGCATTAAAGAAGGGCTTTCCGTAAATAATCTATCAAAGGGAAATCAATGGTTTGTTATGGAAGATGGCTCTATTACCTATACTACCACTACTCATTATCCTATTGATGAAAAAACAAGTCCAGGCCTGTTTATGAGTGGTGATGTATTAGGTCCATTAAAAGAGTTCAAACAGATGACAACAATGATCAACCTGCGGGAACGTACTTCTATGTAATCAATCTTGAAAATAAAGATATTGTGTATGGAAGACAATCTACTGGATGGATCTATATAAATAGAAATAAAGAATAAAAGTCAAAAAATATATAAATAACTATCACCATAACAATAAATTATAATGAAAAAACTCTTTATATTATCCTTTATTTATTGCTTCCTTTTAATTGACAGGACAATAGCACAACAGGACCCGCAATATACCCAGTACATTTATAATATGAATGTGATTAACCCAGCTTATGCAGGCCTAAATGAAGGACTTGCAATAAACCTATTATATAGAGACCAATGGTCTGCCTTGGAAGGTGCCCCTACAACATTTACAGTTGCGGCACATTCTCCTATTGGTGAAAAAACCGGCCTAGGTTTATCGGTAATTCGTGATGAATTAGGTCCTATAGAAGAAACAAATGCCTATGTAGATTTTTCTTATACACTCCAAGTAAGTACAAATTTTCAGTTAGCACTTGGCTTAAAAGCAGGGGCTACATTTCACGACATAGGATTGGCGACTCTTGATCTTCAAGATCCAGGAGATCCTTTTTTCTCTGAGAACGTAAACCGTACGAATCCAAATATTGGAACAGGAGCATTTTTATACAGTGATAGATTTTTTGTAGGACTGTCCGTGCCTAATCTTTTAAACTCTGTTCATTTGGATCAGGACGATCTGAGATTTGGTTCTGAAACCAATCACTACTTTTTGACTTCTGGTTATGTATTTGAGCCTAACAAGAATCTAAAGCTCAAACCTTCTTTTCTTGTTAAAAGTGCTTTTGATGCACCTGTTTCATTTGATGTGAATATGAATGCATTATTTCTGGAAAAATTTGAATTGGGAGTATCCTATAGATTAGATGATTCCTTTAGTGGTATTGTAGGATTCCAAGCCACACCGGATCTTAGAATAGGATATGCCTACGATGCTGTAACTTCAGAAATTAATAATGTAGCGCCGGCGTCTCATGAAATCATTCTTACATATAACATAATATTTAACAAACGCGTACTTCGTTCTCCGAGATACTTTTAATACTAAACCAACCTATACGATGAAGAAGTTACATCACTATATCTTATTATTTGCCCTAGTATGTATTAGCGCAAATGCTCAAAACAAAGACACTAAAAAAGCAGATAAACTATTTCAAAATCTTGCTTACACAGATGCTGTAAAACAGTACACAAAACTTGTTGAAAAAGGTAAAGCAGGGACATATGTATACACTCAACTTGCTAAGGGCTATACTATCCTAAATGACACAAAGCAGGCAGAATCTTTTTATAAAAGAGCGGCTAAGGGGAAAAAAGTGGATCCTGAAGTAATTTACGGTTATGCACAAACCCTAAAAGCTAATGGCAAAGCAAGCGAATATGAAACGTGGATGAATAAATTTGTTTCAAGTAAACCAAACGATTCAAGGGCTAAGACTTTTTTATCTAATCCTAATTATTTGAGTACCCTTATAGCAATGGACCCAGCATTTACTGTTGAGAATGCAAAAAGCATAAATTCTAATCTTTCTGATTTTGGTTCTTTTATCCAGAACAATACTGTCTATTTCTCATCTGCCAGAAATACATCTAGAAAAAATCACAACCTTAATGGTGAGCCATTTTTAGATATTTACACGGCTACTCTAGACGGTTCCAATATTGGTTCTCCAGCACTCTTATCTGGCGATGTAAATACAAAATATCATGAGGGAACAATTGCAATATCAAAAGATGGCAAGCGAATGTACTTCGATCGCAATGATTATTTTGAAGGAGATCTTGATAAAAGTACAAAGGGTGTTAATCAGATCAATATGTACACCGCAGAGAAAGTAGCCGGCAATTGGGAGAACATCAAGTCTGTCCCATTCAATAATGATAATTACTCAACAGGTCATCCAGCTTTGAGTTCTGATGGCAAAACTTTATATTTCTCTAGTGACAAACCAGGAGGATCTGGTGCTTCAGATATTTATATGGTTTCTGTAGGTGCAAATGGCTCCTTTGGACCAGTTCAAACAGTTTCTGGCATTAATACAGCAGGAACAGAAGTATTTCCTTTTGTTGCCTCAGATGGAACCTTATATTTTTCTAGTGATGGCCATCTAGGAATGGGTGGATTAGATGCTTTTTCGGCATCAGGGAAGGGAAGTTCATTCTCAGCGCCAGAAAATTTAGGCCCTGGAGTAAATAGTGGAAGTGATGATTTTGCTATTTATGTAAATCCTGAAAGCAACACGGGCTTCATATCTTCTAATCGTCAAGGTGGTAAAGGTGGTGATGATATATACATTTTAGGCCAAGTACCTTCTTGTGATGTAGATGTCGCTCTTACTGTTGAAGATGAATCCGGCAACGGCATTTCCAAAGCATTAGTCGAGCTTGTAAACACAGTAGAAGGAACAACAAATTCTGATAGCGCAACAACTACAGGTAATTACTTGTTTAGTTCAGAATGCAACAAAGAATATACCGTTACGGCCAGCGCCGATGGATATAAGAGTCAAACACGCACTCTTACCGTAGGGAAAGATGGTTCTAGTAATACAATTATTCTAGAAGCCATCCCAGAACCTGAACCTATTATCACTGCAACAGAAGTTATATTGAATCCTATTTATTTTGATTTTGACAAATCTAATATTCGTCCGGATGCCGCCGCAGAGCTAGATCGTCTTGTACGGGTAATGAATGATAATCCTACATTAGTAATATCTGCAGAGAGTCACACTGATTCAAGAGGTTCCAAGACTTATAACCAATCTCTATCGCAACGTCGTGCAGAATCTATGCGCGATTATGTGATAAGCAGAGGAATTAACGCTTCTAGAATATCAGGAGCAGGAAGAGGGGAATCCGACCCTTCTATTGCCTGTAGCGCAAACTGTACAGAGGATGAACACCAGCTTAACAGGCGTTGTGCATTTAAAATAGTTAGTAGATAAACACCAACTAGAAAACCAACCTTAAAAAAGGTCTTCCTCTAGGAAGGCCTTTTTTATTATAAGTAATTGAACTAAAATTCTATTCTTTCATAATCACATTAAACTCCCCATCATACAAGCTAGTGTTATTTTGTTATTCTATGCTGTTTTTAAAACACAAAGAATAATCGCTTGCGTCTATATAGAATTTCTATGATTTCTTTATGTACTGGCGCTAGATATTAGTCTAGGTGTTAGGTAGCATTAATGAAAATATAGAAAACAAGGTGTAGCATTAAATCTTTAACTCATAAAACATCCAGCACTTATGTCCTGGTGTCGTATAATCTATTCTAAGGATGCCTATAAATTGGCATTGATTTCAATCTCATCCAACTCATAAGCTCCATCAAAATCTGCATTTCCATTTCCTATATATCTATATCCTATGTATCCTGACCCCGAAATACAAGAAAGATCTACAATCCCAGATGAAAACCAATCTCCAAAGAAATCATCATCTTGCACAATAAAAGCCGCTGAAAGGACATCCCAAGTAGCTGTAGGTATAGTTTCTGTCGTCCCATCCCAATCACGTGAAAATAATAGCTCTAATGTACTACCATCAGAAAAACTATTGGACGTCCTAAACTGCAAAGTTTCACCATCTTGATTATCGAAATTTATTTCTGGAGTTACTAGCCACGCGATACTAGAATCATCACCAGATTGAGATGATCCTATAGTAGCAGAAATTCCCAATGATACATTAGTAGATGTCGAAGAGAAAGCCTCCCAAGTCTCTGTACCTTCCTGAACAAAATTAGTCCATCCATTACCAGTAATAGGTTGGTTTGTGTCTTGAGTCTCAAAAAAGTCTTCAAATAATACTTGTGTGCCGACATTATCTGCCACACCACAATCAATCACTGTAGGATCACAACGCTCTACGTCTTCAAAAGAAACATCATTTTGATTATTCACAACAATATTGAACGTATCTCCAAAGAAATTTCGCGTAAGCGTACCAGAAATAGAACCTCTCCCTATAGGCAATGCTATAGATTGAAAAGCGGCAAAAGTACTTGTGCTCAATATTACTGTCTGATTATTTGCACAAGCGATAATCGTTCGTTCGCCGTCAAACTCGTCCAATGGTTCTCCAGAAAAGCTAAGTGGCAAACCGTCTGACGTAGCAATGGTCTCTTCTGGAATGAACTGAACATCAGAAAGACGTACAAAAACGTTTTCTATCAATTCACTAAAATTACCAATAGCAACATCTAAAGGTATAATCTCTGCTACCTCTTGTGAGCGCGTAATAAAGTCAAATTGTGCAGGAGCCGCAATCTTCTCAAGATTACTTGTCACACCTAATGTAAGCACACCATTACTATCACCAAGGTGCAAACCACTTAGTTTTACAAATATTTTACGCCCTACTTCATAGGTGGTAAATAATGGACTATTATCAATGAGAACACGTATTCCAGCAGTAGGAGCAGAAGGCGAGTCCTGAATTATTATTTCTTCAAACCAGTTCCCAGCCTGATCACTGCTCACAACATAGCCCTCTACATACTGTGTGGACTCACTAAGGTCCACCGTTTCTCCTTCTTGTAGAAAAAGATCTCGCAATGAAGATATCGTGATCACTTCCCCATTTAATTGAGGCTCTTCAATGGTAAGATCTGGAACCGCAAAATCATCATCGCTTACACAGGAGACAACCGTTAAAAGAACCTTTAAGACAAGGCTTACTTTTGTTAATTGTATTGTTTTCATAATTCTAGTATTACACTATTTATTTATTCTTAGTTTATTAAAAGCGTACGTAAGCATTGACATAGTAAGTTGTTCCGTTTCCAAAAAAGAAGCGATTGCCAAAAAGAGGATTATCTCTTTGCGCTTCTTCTAAACTTGAACGAAAGTTTACACGGCGCGATTGCTCAAAACCACCAGTTACGTATTCTTGATCCAGAACGTTATTTATTGTTGCAAAAAAGCCTATAAAGTAATCATCTACTCTCCAAGATTTTCCTCCTGTTATATTTACTAAAAAATAATCATCAAACTGCTCTTGACGTAACAACTCATTTGCAACGCCTTGATCAAAATCATTAAAGACTTGGCCATCTACATCTTGAAGAAAGTTTGCAGATCGTGCTAGATTACTAATGTCTATATAGGCATTTGAATAATAGTTAGTTGTAAGGCTAAAGTTCCAAAAATCTGGATCTCTATACTCAAAACCTAATTGATAGGCTCTTTCTGGACCTCCTGCTACATGAAGCCCTTCTAGAGCTGTTGTACCGTCTCCAAAACTTATTCTTCCTTCAAAATCATCACTAGTTAAATATAAATCTGGATTGTTCTGAAAGGTAAACTGCCCTATAGAAGCAGCTGCTTTTAATTTAAGCGTAGGTAATACTTGAGCTTCTAATCCAATCTCTGCACCAATATTTCTTCTTTCAATATTTGTTACTACTTCCTGAACAAATGCTCCGTTGCCGTCTACTAAATTGTTTTCTGTAAAATAGAACCCTATATCTGTTCCATTTGTAAAGCCCGTATAAAAACCAGTAACTCTAGCTTTAAATAATGGAGCTCTAAAAATATAACTCAAATCTGCAGATTGAACGTTCTCACTTTCGAATCCAAAGACAACATCATTATTTTGACGTGCATTAGTAAAGCTACTTCGTATGCCTGGAGCTCTAGAAAAAATGGCTCCATTAAAATCTATAAGATGTCGTCCTGTTGCCTTATAAGTTAATCCAGCTTTTACGCCTCCATTAGAAAAACTCAACGCTTCACTCAATCCAAACGAACCTGCGCGCTCTCCACCACCAGGAAAATTTCCATTTTCAAATAAGCCATTACGTTGATAAGTAGCATTTGAAAATGATGTGCTTACATAAAAATCTACTTTATTATAAACAAACTGCCCTTGTGCAAATCCAGACACTACATTTGCATCTATCTTATAGTTATACTTGTATCGATCACCTACCGTTACTACACGATTAGGATTACGAATATCACTTTGCGCAGATGTACCACTTTGTCCATCTTGACTCTCACTCACAGCAAAATTGTCTATATCTAAAAACCCTTGAGCCCCTAACAAATCCTCCACCTCGGCATAATTTTCACTAGAAAGTCCTCTGTAATTTACATTACCATTAAAAGTAATGTTATCTGAAAGCTGCGAATTCACAATCACATTTGCTGTAAACTGAGTATCATCTATCACATCATTTTGCAAGATAATATTACCCAGAGCTACTGGTCCTGCATCCTCTATATTACTCTCATAAGCCTTCTCCCAATCAAATTGCCCGTTTTCTAAAAAATCTTGTTGTAATAGAAAAGCATTTTGAAAATCATTTGCTGTTGGGTTTTCATCCTGCAATGCAAAACTAGGCAGTAATTGATAATAATCTGGTGCTGGATTACGCAAACGACCATTATCAACTCTACTATTTTTTATGCTACCTGTTTGATAAGCTATATTGGTATTTACCGTTGTTCTATGAGACACCTTCCAGTAATGATTAAGCATAAATACAGGCTCTTCTATCTCTCTTACACGTGTATTACGTTGTTCTCCATTAAGGAATCCCCATAAAGGATTATAAGCACGTCCTTTGAGGTCAAATACCTCTTGTGTAATGGCGGTACTCCTGCCTCTTCTATTAGGCGCATAGAATCCAGTAAAATTAAGACTGTGCTTATCATTTATTTTTTTCTCTACAGAAGCATAAAAGGAGTTTGCATCATATAAGGTTCCTTCTATAAAACCCTGATTACCAAAACGTCTTGAAGCGAGTATACTAAAAGCCCATCCTTTCTCATTAAGACCTGTATGGTAACTTCCCATAATACGCCCTTCATAAGACCTATTTGCAGCAGCATAAGAAACTCTTCCTCCTTTACGCTCTTGAGAAGCTCTCATGACGAAATTAGTAACGCCCCCAGCTCCTCCAAAAGAATACTCATTTGCCTTAAGACCTTGGGTGAACTCACGATTGCGCTGTACATCATTAAGACCTCCCCAGTTACCCCATTGCGGCCTTCCGTTAAATTGCTTGTTCATTTCTACTCCATTAATAAGTACTTTACCATCTGCATTATCTAAACCACGAGGTCTAAAAAATGTAGCAGACCAGTCAAAAGATGCTGCGCTGGAAAAAACATCTCTTCCCGCAGATAAGAGTCCCGACACATTAGCACTTCCATCATCATCATCACCGTTAAGATCATTGTCATTAAGGGTAATCAGACTAATGCTGCGTTGTTCTTCAATTTCATCAATAACCAGACTTATTTTACCCATGTCTAAAGTTGCACCTTCATTAATTACAATGGGTATACGCTTAGTTACATATCCTTCCTTACTCAAGATAAGAATTTGCTCCCCTAATGGCACGTCTTGATTAAGTGTAAATGCTCCTAGTGCATTTGTTTGTTTTAAGACATTACTGGCTTCTAAAGACACCCTAACTTCTGGTAATACTTTATCTGCATAACCATCTATCAAAACCCCTTTTACCTGTGTCTGAGCAAGAGTATTTAAAGTCACAAATACAAATAATAGTATAAGAATTATGGTCTTCATTAATTAAAGGATTTCTAGCTCATCTCTATTAAGAAATAATCATTTTATAAAGCAAAAGTACTCATTTTCAAAACATTGACTACCTTTGGAACGGCTTATGTCTAACCATTTACATAAAGTTGATATTAATTTTTAAAAAAATGAAACATTACTTACTGGTTGTTGTTTGTTTGCATTATGCTTTCGCGAAAGCGCAATCAGAAAAAACCTATAAAGTTCAGACCATTGCATTTTACAATGTTGAAAACCTTTTCGATACTGAAGATGACCCTATCACCTTTGATGATGACCGAACACCCAATGGTAAGGATCGCTGGACAGATGCTATTTATGAAGATAAAGTAAAGAAAATGGCAAGTGTTATTGCAGAGGTAGGCCAGGAAGTTGCAAATAACGCACCAGCGCTTATTGGTCTAGCTGAAGTAGAAAACAGAAAGACCGTAGAGGCCCTAGCAAATGACCCACAATTACTGGCAAAGGACTATGGGATCGCTCATTTTGACTCCCCAGATAGAAGAGGAATAGATGTAGCATTATTGTATCAAAAAAGTCTTTTTAAGACTACAAGTATTAGTAAGCACGAACTTATTATTTATGATAACGATAACAGAGACGAACGTCGTTTTACTAGAGATCAGTTACTTGTCTCAGGAATGTTAGATGGTGATAAGATACACGTGATTGTAAATCACTGGCCTTCTCGTAGTGGTGGTGAAGCAAGAAGTCGTACAAAAAGAATTGCGGCAGCAGAGCTCAACATGAAACTTATAGACAGTTTACAGAGCATTGATCCTTATGCAAAGATTATTACTATGGGAGATCTTAATGATGATCCTACAAGTCCTAGCGTTAAAAAAACAATGAATGCCCAGGGCAAAAGAGAGAAAGTAAAAGATCAGGGGCTTTTTAACCCTATGGAATCTATGTACAAAAAAGGACTAGGTACTTTAGCATACCGAGACGGATGGAATCTGTTTGACCAGATTATTATTACGGAACCCTTAATTCGTAAAGAGTTTGATTCGTACAGGTTTTTTAAGGCAGGGATTCACAACAAGAACTACTTGAGTAACCCTAAAGGAAGATATAAAGGATACCCATATCGAAGCTTTGCAAATGGCGGATATACGGGTGGTTATAGCGATCACTTCCCTGTTTACATTTATCTCATTAAGGAAGTGAAAGGAAACTAACGTTATGCTGTTTTGGAAATAAAAAAGGGAAGACCGTTAAGTTTTCCCTTTTTTATTTTTTAATATTTTTTAAAACCATCGATCCCAAGGAATCATTGCAAGTACCGCGATTAGGGCTAGCGTATAAAAAATAGCCAGTTTCTTAAACTTAGGTGTTGATAAGCGCTGTTTTTTATGCTTAGAATATCCAATTGTCACAAGTACAATAGCGATAATCATTAAAGTAGGATGCTCTAAGGCTAGTTTACGTGCTCCACTAGACAAGCTTCCAATACCATTAGTAGTAATAGCATTTAACCCACTAGGAGAGACAAAAAATAACACCAGTCCGATTAATAATTGCAGGTGCATGGTAATAAGTGTAAATAAGGCTAGTCGCATATCACGAGCCCCATATTCTTTCTTACTAAAAAATCCCATTAAAGAATTGATAGTCGTAATTACTAAAACTCCTAGAACGAGATACGCCCATATAGAATGCACAAATTGAAAAGTAGAATACATAGTTATGTCTTTTAATATATCTCAAAGATAGCTTTTAAATAAAAAAGTATAATCGTTCTTTAAGGTTTACAAATTTTCATTAAGATTTCTTGTACGCTTCTATTAATTGAGAAGTTGAACTATCGTGATTCATTTCAGATGGATTCCTAAAATCTTCAAGTACTTTTTTTGCAAGTTGTTTTCCCAATTCTACTCCCCATTGGTCATAGCTGTAGATATTCCAGATAACTCCTTGTACAAATATTTTATGCTCATACATTGCAATAAGTGCTCCTAGAGATTTGGGAGTGAGTGTATCTATTAATAAAGTTGTAGTAGGTTTGTTTCCTTCAAAAACTTTGAAAGGAGTGAGATGCTCTTTTTGCTTTTGCGAAAGCGCACTTCCCTCTAGTTCCTGCTCTACTTGGCTTCTAGATTTTCCGTTCATCAATGCTTCTGTTTGTGCAAAGAAATTTGCCATAAGCTTATCATGATGATCCGTTTCTCCGTGTAGCGACTTTTTAAATCCTATAAAATCAGCAGGGATGAGCTTAGTCCCTTGGTGAATTAACTGAAAAAAAGCATGCTGGGAATTGGTGCCTGGTTCTCCCCAGATAATAGTTCCCGTTTGATAATTTACAGCATCGCCATTGCGATCTACACTCTTCCCATTACTTTCCATAATAGCCTGTTG
>JALZVV010000063.1 GCA_023299935.1 Dokdonia sp. | reverse complement strand
TTTGTCAATCAAATTTTTGAATCACACACTTCATTCTCAGCACCAGAACTAGCTATAGGGGCTGTATTATTTGCTTTTCAGATATATGGAGATTTTTCTGGTTATTCTGATATTGCTATAGGGACAGCTCGTTTGTTTGGTTTTGATTTAAGAACTAATTTTAAGTTTCCATATTTCTCTAAGAATATTGGTGATTTTTGGAGAAGATGGCACATTTCCTTGTCAAGTTGGTTTAGAGATTATGTATATATTCCATTAGGAGGATCTAGGGGAAGTCGTTTTATACAGTTACGTAATGTGTTTATTATATTTTTAGTAAGTGGTTTTTGGCATGGTGCTGACTTGACCTTTATTATATGGGGAGGAATTCATGCATTATTGTTCATCCCGTTATTATTAACTAATACCAATCGTAAAGATGTAGGTAGATTTACGTTGTCAATAAAGGATGGTTTAAGAATGATTAGCACATTTCTTATCATTACCCTAGCTTGGATATATTTTAGAGCAGATAGTGTTACACAGGCTAATGGCTATATTATGGCTCTTTTTAATTGGGAAATGCCTAGTGTCAAACTATTTACTATAACAGCAAAAAACCTATTGTTTTTTACTATAATTATTTTTTCGATAAATACGCTACTGCTTTTGGAGTACTTTGCATATATAAAGGGTCATAAAGAAGTTAAACTCAATTCTTGGAAAGCTTTACTAGTATTATTTTGTATTGTTTTTATGGGAACATTTAAAAATCCTTCAGACTTTATATATTTCCAATTTTGATGAAACGGTTTATACTTAAAATAGTAGGATATGGGTTTATAGCGATTTGTGGGATAAACCTTATCGCTTTTGCTAGCCTTTATGTGCTAGGAAAGTCTTCTTTTTATAAACCTCTATTTGTTGCTAATTATGGGCAGCAAGATTTTGATTATATTGTTTTAGGATCAAGTACTGGATTAACTACGCTCAATACAGTATTAATTGATTCTATTACGGGGTATTCTGGTCTAAACGTGAGTATTGATGATACTTCGCTTAGCAGCCACTATATTATGCTTAAGCATTTTATTGAATCAGGAAAAAAAAGTGAGCGCTGCGTGTTAACC
Source organism: Dokdonia sp. (assembly GCA_023299935.1). Lineage (GTDB taxonomy): Bacteria > Bacteroidota > Bacteroidia > Flavobacteriales > Flavobacteriaceae > Dokdonia. The sequence continues at coordinate 2,029 of JALZVV010000063.1, read as the reverse complement.
GTAGGATATGGTGATATTGCAAATGATATGCCGTCACTAAGCGGTAATGATTATAGGTTTCTGCCCTTTATACGTGAACCCTATATAGAGGAGTATTATAATAATTTTGATACGGAAGAAGCACGTCTTCTCGCATATTCAAAATATTTGCCTTTTTTAGGAGTAAGTTATTTTAATGCTGAGATTTTTTACCCTTCACTTTTAAGCCTTAAAAATCCAGATAGAAGGAATCGCTTTGATAATAGGGGAAATTATGTTTACCCAAGTAGTAGGAGGGTAGCCGATCGAGCAGATAAAAAAATACAATTAGAAATACGGAATCCTTATTTTGATAAAATAGTAGCATTATGTAATCAGAATAAAATGCAATTAATACTCTATCATCCCCCTATCTATAAAAGAGATATTGTAGCAGAAAACGTACCATATACTTTTGTAAACCATTCCAGTTTATTAGAAAGCCCTACTTATTTTTATGATAATATTCATGTAAATAAAAACGGGAGAAGGCTCGCGACTCAAGCCTTTGCTATTGAATTAAAACCATAGTTAGTTTTTCTTTATATTTAGGTCAAAATCATCTTGATGCATATTGCTTTTTTAACGCCTGAATACCCACATGAAAGAGTGATTTCTTCTGCAGGAATTGGGACCAGTATTAAAAATCTTATTGAAAGTATTCAAGATGCAAAGAGCGTCCTTGTTAGCGAGTCATGGCAGGAATCATGGCATCAAATTAAATTTACCGTATTTATATATGGTCAGAGAGAAACATCTTGTTGGAAAGAAAATGGAATTAATTTTCACTTAATAGCACATAAGCATTACAAAATAGGTGGTTTTTTCAGATATAGAAAATACATTAACACTTATGTTAATCGCTTTATAAAGGAAGATAAAATAAATGTAATAGAGGCTCCTGATTGGACAGGAATCACTGCATTTATGAAATTCTCCATTCCTTTAATAGTAAGGTTGCATGGGACGGACACCTATTTTTGTAAATTAGAGAATCGAGCTCAAAAGAAGAAGAATTATTTTCTAGAAAACAAAGCCCTGCATAATGCAAATGCCATTGTCTCGGTTAGTTCTTTTACTGCAAAAAAGACTACTGCTATTTTTAAAATTTCAACACCTATTGAGGTAATCTATAATGGGATAGATGTTAATTTTTTCTCGCCCGTTAATGAGGCATCTCTTGATAATACCATACTTTATTTTGGAAGTGTAATTCGTAAGAAAGGGGTCTTGGAATTAGCGGAAGCATTTAAAGAACTCTTAACCCAAAACGCCGAGGCTCAGCTTATCTTTTTAGGGAAAGACGTTATTGATGCTAAGACCAGAATATCAACAAAACAACTTATACAAGAGGTTTTAGGGAAAAGTGCTCAAAAGCAAGTTAGCTTTGTTTCTCAAGTACCTTACGATGATGTGAAGAAATGTATAGCAGAGGCTTCAGTGATTTGTTTACCTAGTCATGCCGAAGCATTCCCAATGACTTGGTTAGAAGCAATGGCTATGGAAAAACCTATGGTTACAAGTAATATAGGTTGGGCACCAGAGGTAATGATTCATGAGAAAACAGGTTTAATGGTAGACCCGAATGATACAAAGCAACTTGCAAATGCGTTGATGCACATGCTAGAAAAACCTGAACAGGCCTCCCTTTATGGAAAAGAGGCTAGAAGACATTTAATAACATATTTTGATCCCAAGGCAATAGCTAAAAAGAATGTGCAATTTTATCAAAAAGTGATACAAGGGTGATCATAGTCTATCATAACAAAGGTATAGAAATCATGAAGGTAGAAACCCTTTCGGGTGAATCTATACAGATTGATACTAAAAACCCTGTTAAAGCGCTATTAGATATTGGATCAAGGTTTCCTGAGAAATGGGTAGTGTGGTGTCAAATAGGAGTTGAGAGCCTTATTGATTTTGACAAATTAGGTGCTGCACTTCATCATAAAGCAATTATGGTAAGTGATTTGCGTATGGATAATCCAGTGCCTAAGGATATTCAATATGT
>JALZVV010000062.1 GCA_023299935.1 Dokdonia sp. | reverse complement strand
ATAGATGCCGAGTCTAAAGAAGGAGTGCGCATTGCACGCTATTATGGTGTTAGTTCATATCCCACACTTGTAATTGCAGACTACAATGGCAGGAAAATCACCAGTACAACGGGGGTTAAAAAACCTTACATCTTGATTAATTTTGGGAGGAGGGTGGTTCCATAAACGATAAAGAGGCTGTCATATCAATAGAGGCTCTATTAATTAATACTATTAACGAGAGCTTGCTAAAATAAATAAGGACAATTAAACAAGTTAGTTCTGTTTTCATTATTATAATGAAAGTATCTTTATGCAAGAAACATCTCTCTACCAACATCCAAACCAAAAAGGTACTCAATGCGAATAATTCCTACAATAGTAATTTTTATTTTTATGAGCTGTGGTTTTGAAAAAAAAGCAGAACCACATTATGAAATAATAAATGCTGTTTTAAAAACCCATAAACAAGAGCACTCCTTAAATGACAGGTCTAAAATAAAAAGGAATAGGATCAATCCTTTTTTTACAAAACTTTCCACTCAATCGGATAGTTTTTCCAGCTATGATATTTTGCTCCACATGAACAGCAAAATTAGATTTAAACATTGTTTCAGTGCTACTCCTGGAAAACAAAACTATAAAGCTAAATTACATAAATCATATTACGAAAAGCAATTTGAGAAAGTAGGAACAAAACTAAATTTCGATAAAATAAATGAAGATTATATTCCGTACAAAACAGAGCTAGAAAAACAAGAGAATATTGATGGTTATAATTTCTATCTCACTAATGATTCGTTAGAATTTACAAAAAAATATATAGAAGCCAAAAAAAGATATTATTTACACAAAGAAAATGGCAGATTTGAATTATCATACCCGATTATTTCATATAATAAAAAAGAAGCTGTTATTCTAATCTCAACTACAGCTATAGGCGGTTGGGAGTTATGGTATTTTGAAAAAAAGCAGGATGCTTGGAAAAAAGTTTGCGCCGTAGAGGTTGGCGTTATCGATTAATCGGGGTTATGCATCGGTTCTATTAATAATCATAATACCAATTAAACAAGTCGGTTCTAAAGCCTATGTTGAGCCACAAGGTATTCGTGTCAAAATTACCTAAATCAAAATCTTGCACTTCGGTTTTAAAATCCCTGTAAATAGCATTGGCATACACCTTAAGATTGGTAGCCGGATTAATAAGATAGCCTGCTTCTAAATCTCCATAAAAGATATCTGCTCTGTTCCCTTGAAAGAATTCGATACCCGTATCACTAGGTCTATTCTCATCATTCCCAAAAATACTACCCCCAAAAAAGACGTCATCAATATTACCAATTTCCAAGCCTCTACTTCCGGCTATAACTCTTAAAGAACCATACCATCGGTCACGCTCATAACGTGCGATAGCAATATACTCTTTAAAATTAGCTCCCCATTGATGTGCTAGCGACTGATTTGCATGACCAAAATTTAATTGAATCTCATTATTAGAAAAAGTATAGGGTCGCACTTGATTGTACTCACCCTGCAAGGTCAGGTTTTGTATCCCAAAAGCATTATAATATTTAACCCCCAGCTGTACCCCGTGTTTGTTTCTAAAATCTTGATCCCCACTTGTAACCGCACTTGCAGAAAACTCATCAATCACGATTTGTCCATATGCATTCACACGATCATTAAACTTATACTTTCCAGAAAGGCCTACTAGGGCATTCCCACCTCTGGAACCAGTAGAGAACTCAATCGCTCTAAAAAAGATAACCGGATTTACAAAATTAAGGTCAAAACCTCTATTATTTTCACCATCCCAAACTACAGACTCAAATAAGCCAATGTTTAGTTTCTTATTCACATTCCAACTGAGGTAATGGTGTGCTGCATATTTAGTAAAGAAGGCACCATCTGCCGTTACTTCTGGTCGCACATCTCGTAGAGATGTCCAGGTATTCGTATACTTGATTTTCCAAAAAGTCGTATTGAGCTTGATATAAGGATAGTACGACGGATTATCACTAATAAATAAAGAGCGATACCCATCGCCTATAAATTGCTTACCGTGACCTAACTGTAGATTAAAGTATTTATTAGGCGCATAGGATATATAGCCTTCGGCTATGGGATAATCAAAATCTCCATTTCGTCCTTCCTTAGCAATCCCTCTACTTGGTATAATAGCAGGGTTACCCCCGTCTGGTCTGATCGATCTTGCAAAGCGTTCAAAATAGCCTGGAAAACGCCCTTGACTTTCATAAACAGCAGCAAAGAAATTAAGTTTAGTCCCTAAACCTCCCTGCACAAAAACAGCTCTGGTATTATTATAGGTAAATCCGTCTCCATCTAAATCATCGGTTTCTAATCCTAATTGTAAATCTGCTGCAGGATCGAGCGTAAACCAATAATCTTCTCCCTGCACCCGCACCATATGCTCATCAGACCACTTGCGACCCCACCAACCTGTCTTTCCAGAATCTAGTGAATCTGCAACCGCTTCAAAATCATAATATGGATCTACCGTATCATATAAGAAGGGCTTACTTGCTGTATGACTATTTGTTCCTACAAGATTTAATTGTCTATCAAAACGCGAATACACTTGATGTGAGAAAGGGACATTCAACTGACTTTTAAATTTATTTT
>JALZVV010000061.1 GCA_023299935.1 Dokdonia sp. | reverse complement strand
GTTTAGAGCGCATGCAGGGGTGTTGAGATGCCCTGAATGGCATGATAAGTGGTATGCCTACGTTCACGATCCTTACCCACAACAGCTATATCCTAGGCCTTATAATTTTGTTCCTATTGGTTATAAAGAGAAAAGGAATTTTTTTGCTGCCGTGACCAAAAAAGCTAATAAAATAGTTTTTCCCAGTTTACTGCTTAAAGAATGGATGCAGAGTTACTTTGTCGATATAAAAGACAAATCTCTTGTTATTCCGCATCAAATAAGTCAATTAGGAGTTGAGAATGTCCAGTTACCCGACTATTTTAAACAAGATTATTTTACGATTTTACATGCAGGGAATCTATTAGACTTAAGAGACCCTAAACCTTTAGCAATGGCGTTTCAAGCTTTTCTTGAAAAACATCCTGATGCAAAAACTAATAGCCAACTCCTATTTATAGGCAAGCCTGGATCTTTTAAAGAAGAATTAAGTAATATTTCTATGCAAACGCCGCAAATTTATACAAGTAAAGACTATGTTCCTTTTGATGAGGTATATCAAATGCAACAAGGTTGTAGCGTGAATGTAATTCTTGAGGCTCGTTCAGAAATAAGTCCGTTTTTGCCTGGAAAGTTTGCGCATTGTGTTGGAGCAAATAAACCTATCCTGCTTATAGGACCCTATTATAGCGAGAGCAAAAGATTATTAGGTGAATCATACCCCTATACCTATGATTTTGAGCAAATAACAGAGATTCAAGAAGGCATAGAAAGCTTGTATAAACTGTGGAGTACGCAAAAGTTGGAGTATTTAAAACGTCCGGATTTAGAGCATTATATGTCTGCTCATTATCTTAAAGAGATTTTAGCATAAGTGATTACAATTGTTATCCCAAATAGAAATAGGAATTTAAGTACAGTCAGACGTACTATAACCTCTATTATGCCGCAATATCAACATGGAATGGAATTGATTATTGTTGATTATGGAAGTGAGCTTGCGTATCAACAAGAATTAAAAAATCTGACACAAGAATTTACCAATCTAATTTTACATTTGCTACCCGTACAAGCTCAGCTTTGGCAAAAGACAAGAGCCATTAACATTGCCTTAAAACTATGTAAAACGCCTTATTTTATGGTGGTAGATATGGATATGATTTTTCATCCAGAATTTGTGACCAGAGCATCAGAAATGCTTTCGCCTACTAAGGCTATTTTTTATCAAGTTGGAATACTTACAGAGGAAGAGAGTGCAAGAGATGTTACTTTTGATACCTATGCGATTAAGTTTAAAACAAATAATGAGGCTACTGGAATTACAATTTTTCCTACAGATATATTGAAGTCTATTAATGGTTTTGATGAGTTTTACCATGGGTGGGGAGCAGAGGATACAGATGTGCATGTGCGTTTGCAAAACGCAGGATTTGAAATCTATTTCTATGATGAAGAATGTCTTTTTCTTCATCAATGGCATCCTAAATTCTATAGATCTAGGGAGAGTTATGAACCTTATCATAGTGGATTAGAAAAAATAAATCATAGTTATTTAGCGCTTTCGCGAAAGCTAAAACGAGTGAATGCAAATCAAGGAAATAAATGGGGTAGTGTGCCAGATAATAGAGCATATGAGGCACTCTCAACACCTAATCATAATATTGAACTGAAGAATACCAAAAGCGAAGTTTTGGGTTTTTGTAATCTTATTGCAGAGGATGGATTAGAAGGAGTTATTAAGATTACTTGCGCTACTACCAAGACCGTAATCTCATTAAAGGGAAAGGTAAAAAAAATGCTAAGAAAGCAAAAGGACCAAGACTTATCTATGGATGCCGTTAATGATTTGCTATTAGAAGGGATCCTTAAGAGTTGCAGAAATATGCCATATCAATATGTTTATGATAGAGCCTCTCAAAAAATAGTATTAAGACTAAATTGTAGTACAAGTTTATGAGAATTCTTTTAGTTAGCATGAACTCTATCCATTTTAGAAGATGGACTTCACAGCTAGCAGATGCTGGTCACGAAGTCTATTGGTTTGATGTATTGGGAGCAGAGGGTTATATAAAGGAATTATCCTGGGTACATCAAAAAACCGATTGGCGAGTACGTATAAAAAAAGGACGCTACATACTTAAAAAAATACCATTAATAAAGAAAATAAATGAGCGGAGTATAGCTCCAGCTTTTGAAAAATATTTGATTAAAATACAGCCAGATGTAGTACATAGTTTTGCACTTCAATTAAGTGTGATCCCTTTATTTCAAGCCATGAAATCATTTCCTAAGTTAAAATGGACAGCAAGCACTTGGGGGAGTGACGTTTATTATTACGATAAACTCGGAATTACGAAGTATCAATTTAGGGACTCTCTCAAAAGACTAGATTATGTGATTACTGATTGTCTTAGAGATGAGACAATAATAAAAGATAATGGTTTTAATGGTAAGCATTTGGGTGTTTTCCCAGGAAATGGAGGTATTGATTTTACTATCCCTATTGAGCAATTAATAAAGTGTGGCGATAGAAAACAAATTTTTATAAAAGCTTATGATGATGATATAGGAAGGGGAGATGTGATTATTAAGAGTATATTAAATATACCAAAACGTGTTTTACAAGACTATAAATTAATATTTCTAGGAGTCAGTAATCGCGGGGCTAATGCTATAAAAAGTATTCATACAGATATTAGAGTAGAAGTGTTTGCACGTAACAAACCTATTAATAACAGCAAATTGTTATTGTTACTGTCGGAATCGTATATTTATATTGGGAATAGTTTATCAGATGGGATTCCTAATATGCTACTTGAAGCTATGGGCAATGGAGCTTTTCCTATTCAATCTAATCCAGGGAGCGTTACCCAAGAAATCATAGAGAATAATAAAAATGGAATTCTTATAGATAACCCATTGAGTGCAGCAGAAATAACATCTCAAATCACTAGTGCTTTAAAGGATAAGATGATGATAGAAAATAGCTTTCATCATAATATTGAAAAAATTAGATCAAGATGTAATCGCTTGGATCTAAAAAGACAAATAGAAGAAGTATATGGCCAAATGGTATAAGAAATTGTTCAAAAAACCTCATAAGGAATCTCAAAGGGTGAGTGCACTTCGTGCTTTGAAGAAATCAGACACAGAGCGATGGTCACGTGCAGATGTTATGCATACAAATTGGGAAGAGCGTACGATACGGCTTTCTAAACACATCAATAAAAATAGTAATGTTGTAGAGTTTGGAGCGGGTAGTGCTATACTTAAAGATGTATTAGATAAGACAATTACTTATCAGCCCGTAGATATTATTAAGCGTCAAGAAAACTATCTGGTTTGTGATTTAAATGTAAATCCTTTAGCTATAGATTTAACTCACTATGATACAGTAGTTTTTAGTGGAGTGTTAGAATATGTATATGATATTGATCTTTTATTTCAAGAGTTATCTAGGCATATTACGTATGTGCCTTTATCCTATGCTTGTAGCGATATCTGTAAACAGGATCGTTTATTTAATGGCTGGCTTAGTGATTATTCTTCCAGTGAATTAGAAGAAATATTTAAAAAACATGCTTTTAAAATCATTAAAAAGTATATATGGAAAGATCAAAACCTATATTTTTTAGAACATGAATAGTCCATTTGTTATTGCAGAAATAGCACAAGCACATAACGGCAGCTTTGAAAAAGCTTTGGAGTATATTCACGCATTAGAAGGAACAGGAGTAAACGCCATCAAATTTCAAACCCATATTGCTGAGGCAGAGAGTAGCATACATGAACCTTTCAGAATAAAATTCTCAAATCAAGACGCAACGCGTTTTAATTACTGGAAGCGCATG
>JALZVV010000060.1 GCA_023299935.1 Dokdonia sp. | reverse complement strand
CATCGCCGGACTGAAATTAATGAAGTACTTACCATGCTTGTTCTTTGATCGCCTGGCACGAAACGTATAACCCAGAAAATCAAAACTCCTCACAGGATAAGAACCTCTCCTATCACCGTCCTTACAGTAGGCAATTTTCGTCTTCACCGGATGCATCTCAAGACCGCATTCATGCAGTCTCTTTTCCAGTGCCGCTCTAAGCTGTTCCGCCTCTGCCTGAGACCGACAATGGGCAAGCCCATCGTCGGCGTACCGACACCATGGACAATCGGGATATTCCCGATCCATCCACGCGTCAAAGGCATAGTGCATAAACAGATTTGACAACACCGGACTGATTACACCGCCTTGTTGAACTCCTTTGTCACGAGCAATCACACTGCCATCCACTTGCTGTACCGGTGCTGTTATCCAGCGCTCGATATAGAGTAGAAGCCAGGGATTGTCCGTGTGCCGCTTCACCGCTTTCATCAGTAGATGATGATCAATATTGTCAAACAGACCACGGATGTCAAATTCTAAAACCCAGTCATAGCGCCAGCAACGCTTGCGCGTCACATCCAACGCCTGATGGGCTGACTTTCCCGGTCTGTACCCATAGGAATCACCCAGAAAATGCGGCTCAACTAAAGGCTCGAACGACAACTTCGCCACTGTCTGGGCAATTCTGTCTGAAACAGACGGAATACCCAACCTTCTTTCACCACCATCCTTTTTCGGTATCGCTACCGTTCGGGTTGGCTGTGGGAAGTAAGTTCCTGACGACATGCGATTCCAAAGCTTATAAAGGTTCCCCTTTAGGTTGGACTCAAATTGCTCTATCGTTTCACCATCGACACCTTCAGCGCCATCGTTGGCTTTTACCAATTCCCATGCACGCAATACATCATGCTTGGAAATCTCAAACGGTTTTGTTGTTTCCATAAACTCCTCCCTCACAGCCGGTTGGCAGCTCCACCGTCTCTCTGCACAAGATCCAAACTGTGCGGTTGATAAACAGATTCAACTAGATAACTGACCCCCTTCGCTCCAGCGCCATTACAGCGCCTTCAACACTACTACGGAGCCATCCGCCCCTGTGCCTCGCATCGGTACTCTGGCTCTCGCAGGATCTCTACTTGAGCTTCTCCCTTAACATCAAGGCGACAGGTTCCCACGTTCCACACATGAGCCTGTACCACGTTCATGCCTTCTTCATGCCGGCCGCCGTCTGGGCAGTAATCAGGTATCCCCCAGACTTATCCCGAGTTAACGACTACCCCTCGGTTTTGACGACATTCCTACGCTTTCGACAATTCAGCAAAGGTTCACTTACGTTCATCTCCATGGCACTTACCTGACAGAGTCAAGCCCTGCCTTTTCCACAACGCTCACCACCATGGCTCTTTACCATCGCAGCTTGTGGTGGTTTGAAGCCTCCTCCTGCAAGGCGGCTCCGAGGGACCAACAAACCCTCATCTCATGTGCAGCACGCACCTCCTGCTGCTGAAGCAGCATTCAGTGCTCGTGGCACACAGTCATCGGCAAATCTGACCAGAAACGCTTGACCGCGCAATCTCGGCTGTACTACATTGACAAACCATTCATCCAACACATGATGCAGATAGACGTTTGATAATAACGGACTTATCACACCGCCCTGCGGTGACCCATTGGCTGGATAATACAACACCCCGCCATCGAGTACCCCCGCCTTCAACCACTTGTTGATTAATCGACGTACCACCCCGTCTTTCACTTTCATATCCAGAAAGCGATTTAACTGGCAGTGGTCGATGTCATCAAAAAAGTGACTTACGTCTGCATCGTAGATACTGCTCACCTCACATTCAAAACAGCTTTCTCTGAGCTGGCTCAGCGCTTGATGCGCACTGCGACCGGCACGAAAACCATACGACACATCATGAAACTGTGTCTCGTAGATTGCCGACAAGATCATTTGCACCGCTCGCTGTAGAATTTTATCTTCCAGCGCTGGAATGCCTAATGGCCTGCGTTTGCCGTCTTCCTTGTCGATCCAAAATCGTCGTACCGGTAGTGCTCGATAGCGATTCTCGTGGACACGTAGATGAAGCTCTGTGAGTCTTTCCACCAAACCTTCTGCGTACTCTGCTGATGTCATGTTATCGACCCCTGCCGCCGCGTCTTTGCGCAATCGCAAATAGGCTTCTTGCAGAAACTCGATATCAATCAGGTGATGCAGTGCTGTGAACACCCTCTCCGGATGTCTTCTCGCTTGCTCTGATAACTGATGAAGTTTTGTTGAGACAGTTTCTGATCTCATGTGTATCTCCCGTCGGTCTTCTCATCAATATGTCATACCCGGCTTCTCCTTCCCTACAGTGGCTCCTAAGGGTTTAATCGTTCGCCACCTTCCCGTTCATAACAACATATGAACCTCGGTACTATGATCAGCTAAGACTTCCAATCGCACATCCTGAGGTCCTCCGTTATTCACTTGTTCCCCAGTACCTGACTTCCCGCGTCGATTTGTCTGTGTCCCCAAAGGCTCGTCTGTAGGTTCGACACGCCACCTATAAACGCCGGGCACTTTGGTATACCGGTATTGCCTATGTCCGGTTGATGGATCAGGATAC
>JALZVV010000059.1 GCA_023299935.1 Dokdonia sp. | reverse complement strand
AGGTCGTTAGGTGGTGGAGAAAAATCATCATAAGCAGATACTGTAAACTCTCCAAAGGCGTTTCCTCCAAACTCCCATACTCTTATGAATATTGTTTCTCCAGGAGTAAGAGCTGTTAACTCTATTAATGAAAAGAAACCCTCACCATCATCATCATCACAATCGAGTACCGCTGTTAGATCTTCTGTGTAGACTGCCATTCCGCTATCTGTAAGAGCAGATCCATCTACATCTTGAATTTCTAAAGTAATAGAACCACTAGCGGGTACTACCGCAGAGAACCATACGTCTCCACCATTATAACTTGCACATCCTGGTGCAGGTAGTGCTGGGTTAACTAATTGAGAATCTGAGGCAAAATTATTATTTTGTGTTAGTGGGGCATCTTCAAAAACATCTCCTACCGTAAGGGCAATGGCAGTATCTGGGTCATCATTTAGTTGACATTGTCCAAAACGGAAATTTCCAAATATAAGGCCATCTCCATTATCTGGATCTTCCAATTCTACATTACCTATTAGGGTGGAAGAATGAATACCGAAAAACTTGAACTCTCCTATAGTCACATCAATATCAAAAGTTTGTAATAAATTGTTATCGGTATCAAATACTCGAATAACTCCATTACCAAGCGAATTAGAAATGCCAAAAACATCTAAGGCAACACGTGTTACAGGCGTTGTAAAAGTCACGACGGTAGATTGTGCTATACCACCAACTACTCCCACAACAGGAGCATCTTGATTAGCCCCTAATTGTCCTGGTGCTCCATAGAAGGTTAGTCCTCCATCGCTTGCTGTTATTTCAAAACCATCTTCTAGCTCTCCTACTGGAAAACAGTCAGTAGCTACATCAGAAGATAAGATTGTTCCACAGCTTACACCTCCACTTGCTGTAGAGTTTTCAAAATCTTCAGTAGTTAAAGGAGTTGCTGTATCACACTCAGCTAACCAGTTTTCTTCTACTTGATATAAGAAAGGGCCCTGCTGTGCATAAGATGTAATACTCATAAGAAGCAATGCGAGTACTAATGTAATTTTTTTCATGATATTATTTTTTTGTTATTGTTTGAGACAAAACTATAATGAATACCAAGTCATGGCAACTACATAAAGATGTAGCATAAAAAAAGGCAAGTCACTTTGACTCGCCTTTTTTTAAAATATAAATAAGAGTTTTATTCTTCCACAAGCACCCATTGTCCTTTTGCAATAAGGGGTTCGGCTTGTTTATACTTTACGGTTTTGTTCTCTCCAGACATCACGTTTTTAATGGTAACCCGATCATTACGTCCTATTTTAGGTTGTTGTCTTACAATTGTTTCTGTTACTTGACGTTGTTGAGGTTGGGTATTTCCAGCTGCACGGCTTTGGGCAGAACGTTCATCCATATTAGGAATTTCTTCCTTTTGGGTTTGTGTTTGCTCACGACGCTCACGTACTTGTGACGCATCACTTACTTGTTGCTGGTTACCTTGTGGTATTTCTCCTTTAAATAAGAAAGAAATTACTTCTTTATTAACCTTATCAATCATTGTTTTAAAAAGCTCAAAAGCTTCAAACTTATAGATTAATAAAGGGTCTTTTTGCTCGTGAACAGCTAGCTGCACAGATTGCTTTAACTCATCCATCTTACGAAGGTGAGTCTTCCAGGCATCATCTATAATTGCTAGTGTAATGTTTTTCTCAAAATCATTTACTAACTGTTTTCCATCTGTCTCATACGCTTCTTGCAGATTAGTAACTACACGAAGTTCTTTAGTTCCATCTGTAAATGGTACTACGATACGTTCAAATTTACTAGCAGGGTCTTCGTATACTCTCTTGATAATTGGGAAAGCAAGATCTGCATTGCGCGTCATCTTGTCTTTGTAATGATCAAAGGCTGTGTGATAAATTTTATCGGTAAGCTCCTTAGTATTCATACTCGAGAACTGACTTTCGTCAACCGGACTCGGCATAGAGAAGTAACGTATCAACTCAAACTCAAAGTTTTTAAAGTCTTGGGCTTGTTTGTTTGCCTCTACAATCACTTCTGAAGTGTCGTAAATCATATTAGCAAGATCTACTCGTAAACGTTCCCCGTGCAATGCGTGACGACGACGCTTATAAACTACTTCACGTTGTGCATTCATTACATCATCATACTCTAGAAGACGCTTACGTACTCCAAAGTTGTTCTCTTCTACTTTTTTCTGAGCACGCTCTATAGACTTAGAGATCATAGAGTGTTGGATCACTTCTCCTTCTTTTAGACCCATACGATCCATCATCTTAGCAATACGCTCAGATCCAAATAATCGCATCAAGTTATCCTCTAGCGATACATAAAACTGTGAGCTTCCTGGATCTCCTTGACGTCCCGAACGACCTCTTAACTGTCTGTCTACACGACGAGAATCGTGACGCTCTGTACCTATAATGGCAAGACCACCTGCATCTTTTACTTGGTCTGATAATTTAATATCGGTACCACGACCTGCCATATTGGTTGCAATAGTTACAACACCTGCATTACCGGCTTCTGCAACAATATCTGCTTCTTTTTTGTGCAGCTTAGCATTCAATACATTGTGTGGGATCTTGCGCATCGCAAGCATTTTCCCTAGCAACTCCGATATCTCTACCGAAGTAGTACCTATAAGAACGGGTCTTCCATTATTAGACAACTTAGTGACCTCGTCTATAACGGCATTGTATTTCTCACGTTTTGTTTTATAGACTAAATCATCTCTGTCGTGACGTGCGATAGGACGATTAGTAGGAATCTCTACAACATCTAGTTTGTAGATTTCCCAAAGCTCTCCTGCTTCTGTAACGGCTGTACCCGTCATACCAGATAGCTTGCGATACATACGGAAAAAGTTTTGTAGGGTTACCGTAGCAAAGGTTTGTGTAGCATCTTCAATCTTTACATTTTCCTTAGCTTCAATCGCTTGGTGTAGTCCGTCGCTATAACGACGCCCATCCATAATACGACCGGTTTGCTCATCTACAATCATCACCTTATTCTCCATCACTACATACTCCGTATCTTTTTCAAATAGGGTGTATGCCTTGAGTAACTGGTTCATCGTATGTATACGCTCAGATTTTACAGAAAACTCTCTAAAGAGTTCTTCTTTCTCTTCTGCTTCTTGTTCTGGAGCAAGTCCTTTACCTTCTATTTTGGAAATTTCCATTCCCATTTCAGGCATGACAAAAAAGTTAGGGTCATCTTTTCCAGAAAGGTATTCTATCCCACGATCGGTAAGTTCGATCTGGTTGTTCTTTTCATCAATGGTAAAGTATAATGCCTCATCTATTTTAGGCATCTCACGATTGTTATCCTGCATGTAGAAGTTCTCTGTCTTTTGCAATAACATACGAATCCCTTCTTCACTCAAATATTTTATTAAGGCTTTGTTTTTAGGAAGACCACGATATACACGTAGTAATTCTATCCCACCTTCTTTAGTTTCTCCTGCGGCAATAAGTTTCTTTGCTGTTGCTAATGTTTTAACTAATTGTTCCCGCTGGATACCTACAATTTTCTCAATAGAGGGTTTTAAGGCATCAAATTCGTGAACATCTCCTTTAGGAACAGGGCCAGAAATAATAAGCGGGGTACGAGCATCATCTACCAATACAGAATCTACCTCATCTACAATAGCGTAGTTGTGCGGTCGTTGTACCAAATCTTCTGGTTTGTGAGACATATTATCCCTTAGGTAATCAAAACCAAATTCATTATTTGTACCATAAGTAATATCTGCACCATAAGCAGCACGGCGCTCTGGGCTGTTAGGTCTGTGGTAATCAATACAGTCTACAGTAAGCCCGTGAAATTGAAATATAGGAGCCATCCAAGCGCTATCACGCTTTGCCAGATAATCATTTACGGTTACTAGATGTACTCCATTTCCAGTTAGCGCATTAAGATAGACAGGAAGGGTAGCCACAAGAGTTTTACCTTCTCCTGTTTGCATCTCTGCAATTTTACCTTGGTGCATGGCGATACCTCCTATGAGTTGTACATCATAGTGAATCATATCCCAAGTCACTTCTTTTCCAGCAGCATCCCAGCTATTTGCCCAGATTGCTTTGTCACCCTCTAGGCTTACATAGTCTTTGGTCCCACTAAGAAAACGGTCATACTCAGTAGCCGTAACTTCTAGTTCTGCATTATGTACAAAACGTTTTGCAGTTTCTTTTACTACAGCAAAAGCTTCTGGAAGAATATCTGAAAGTGTTTTTTCGGATACTTCGTAGGCGTCATCTGTAAGTTTATCAATAGCGGCATAAATTTCTTCACGCTTATCTATATCTTCCTCGTTTTCTGCTTCTGTTTGTAGCGCTGCTTTTTTATCGTTAATCTCCTTAAGGTCTGCCGCGATACGTTGCTTGAACTCGTTTGTTTTTTCGCGTAAGCTATCTATAGATAGTTCTTCTAATGCTTTTTCGTGAGATTTTACTTGGTCAACTATAGGTGAAATAGCACCTACGTCTTGCTTGGACTTATCGCCTACAAAAATCTTTAATACGTTATCTAATAATCCCATAATTATGGTTGTCTTTTCAAAATGTAATAGTCGTCAAATTTACTCAAAAAAAAAGCCTCTGAGCGAGACTTTTAATGTGTTTTGATGTAATATATTGTTAATATTCATCTTCGTTCCAGAGGTAATCCTCATCTGAGGGGTAATCTGGCCAAATCTCTTCTATAGAATCATAAGAATCTCCCTCATCTTCAATAGCTTGTAGATTTTCTACAACCTCAAGAGGAGCTCCTGTTCTAATCGCATAATCGATCAATTCATCCTTAGTTGCTGGCCAAGGGGCATCACTTAAATATGAAGCTAGTTCTAAAGTCCAGTACATAGCGTGTGTTTTAATTTTGTGCAAAAATAATTTTTCTAGGCAAAAAACCAAGTGAATTCACGATTATTTCAAAATAAATGTAAGAACGTGTAAATGAGTAATAATGTGTTATTCCTATATACGCTTTGCCGAAAGCGCTCTGAGAATAAGAACATCTTAATCGCAGTGTATTCTTTTATTCTAATTTTTTCGGGATCCATTTGACCTCATCTGCTTGCAAGTCTTGAGACAACTTCCGTGCCAGTACAAAAAGGTAGTCAGAAAGTCGGTTGAGGTAGGTAAGGGTATGCACGTCAAAGGGTTCTAAGTCGTTTAAAGCAGATGCTAAGCGCTCTGCTCTGCGACAAACCGTGCGGGCTACGTGACAATATGACACCGTGGTATGACCTCCGGGTAATACAAAATGCGTCATAGGTGGGAGCGAAGCGTCCATTGCATCCATTTCTGTCTCTAGCAGCGTAATATCTTCCTCGTCAATACGTGGTATGTTTAAACGGTCTTTTCCGTTTTTCAATGTCATTTTTTCAGGATCTGTAGCCAGGACAGCACCTACAGTAAATAATTTATTTTGAATATGAATGAGTATTTCCTTGCTTCTGGGATCAATTTTTTGATCTCGTATAAGACCTATAAAAGAGTTTAATTCGTCTACAGTGCCATAACTATCTATACGAATATGGTGTTTAGGAACACGAGTTCCTCCAAACAATGCTGTTGTACCTTTATCTCCCGTTTTTGTGTATACTTTCATTCTAATTAATTTCCGCGAAGGCGGAAATCTCATCCCGCATATCGCAATGTTTATTTATTTAATGCGTCTTCTTACTACGCAGAAGCTTTTGGAATTGCCAAGTTGCTTATTAGCAGATTGAGCTAATTTTGATATAATTTTCTTACAGAAAATCACTCAATAACCTCACTGATCACTCCTCCTCCTTCTTACGTTTGTAATAATTGTCTCTAAAACTCCTGCCTTTCCTGTTATAGAGTTTGGATTTGTTATTCTTGCTATTAGAAAAAACCGCTAGAAATAGAACTGCAATTGCTACAAAAAGAACAATAATTTGCGTTGAAGGGGAGAGTTGATTAAAAAAATCCATAACCAATATTTTGATATAAATATACGGAGATACTTAGTTTTAACCGAGCTTATTTAGGAATTAAGATATAATACTCTGCATCAAATTCATTAGTATGAGGGCCATCTATTGTATATGCTTGCGTAATGGTTTCTGCTCCTATAACATTCCACTCGTTTAATTGGTTTAGCCAGTCTTTTGATGCCACGTGTACTCCATTTAAAGCAGTCCCTTGGAGATTGGCATTTTTTAAAGTAGTATTTTTCAGGAAAGCTCCCTCTAAAACGGCTGTACTTAAGTCTGCATTGTCGAGTTGAGCATTGCTCAAATCTGCATTATTGAGTTTGGCCTTTCTGAGTTGTGCATAAGCCAGATTAGCCCCGCTAAGATTTGCATTTTTGAGATTTGCATTATAAAAATCTGTACCCTGCAATTCTGATGCAGGCATATCTACATTTTCCAGATTTACTCCAAACAGATTAGCTTCCTTGAGATATACATTATTAAAGGAAGCATTAAAGATTTTTTGCAAGCTACTGTCACTAATGCCGCTATTGATTAACGCCAATAAGAATTGACCTTTTTCTGGACTTAAAGGTTTTGTGAGTTTGTCGTTTTCAAGAAATCTATAGGGTCTAAAACCATACATTAGGGATTGTATTCTTGCAATAGTAGAAGGAGTTAGTCTAGAGGAACTTTGTAGCTCATCGTGCACAATATCAAGCACATTATCCATTAAAAAAACCAGATTATTACGTCTGCTGGCTTCTTCGAGATACACCTGTTGCTCTATTTTAACATTTTGTTTTTCTAATTTATTATTCTGTTGGTAGAGTATAGCGGTCTGTATAAGAAGCAAGAATGCTGGTACTACGGCAAAAATGATAGCAAAGAATCCTATGCGCGTAAGCCTTTTTACAATACTAGCAGAGAGTTCTGCAAAAGCGGGTTTTGTAACTGCAGGTAACTCTTCATAGACCCTATCAAAACTATTGTTTAAATCTGCGCCTGCCCAGAAACGTATTCCTTTAATTGAGGCGCTTAAAAACTGTCTTTTACTCCCTTTTTGAGAGGAAGACAGGGCTTTTAGGTGTTTTTTAAGGGCCTTGTTTTCTTCAAGAATATTACTGATTTCTTCCTTAGAAAAATCCATACTTATTTCTTCACATAATTAAGGGAAGTAAGTTAGGGAAGAATGTCTTTGTTTGGAAGGAAAAACCTTACTTTTTCTTTCTGATGTCACTCTCGATCATACCATCACGTAGTCTTACAACACGATGGGCATGTTCTGCAATTTCTTCTTCGTGAGTTACGAGAATAACTGTATTTCCTGCCGCGTGTATCGCATCAAAAAGTGCCATTATCTCAATACCAGTTTTAGAATCTAGGTTACCCGTAGGTTCATCTGCTAGAATAATAGAAGGTTTATTAACTAAGGCTCTACCCACAGCTACACGCTGGCGTTGTCCACCAGAAAGTTGATTAGGTTTGTGATCCATACGGTCTGCAAGCCCTACGTCTGTAAGCACTTCTTCTGCTCTGGCGCGGCGAACTTTCTTAGAGGCTCCTGCATATACCATAGGCAATGCTACATTGTCTAAAGCTGTTGTTCTCGGCAAGAGATTAAAGGTTTGAAAGACAAACCCTATTTCATTATTGCGCACGTCTGCAAGCTCATCATCTGTCATCTGACTTACATCACGTCCATTAAGTTTATACGTTCCTGCGGTAGGGGTATCTAAACATCCCAAAAGGTTCATTAATGTTGATTTACCCGAACCTGATGGCCCCATAAAAGCAACATACTCTCCTTTATCAATATCTAAGTCAATCCCTTTTAGCACATGTACAATCTCATTTCCTAGCGGGAAATCTCGTATAATGTTGCGTATTTCTATTAAGTTGCCCATATGATTTTGTACTTGCTTCTGGAATTGTAAAAATAAGTATTTGCTATTAGAAGACTAAAGTAACATTATGTTACACAAGGTATGCAACTATTTTTGTAAAGTCTTCTTTTTAAGGTAAGCGCACATAAAAATCTTCCTTTACTTGTTCATTTCTAAAAAATGCAAACCCTAAGTAATAGCAATCTATAGTCACGCTTACCTCCGGCATGGTTTTTATCTCATTCCAAGCTGCAGTCATTTCTGGGGACCAATGTATATCATCAAAAACCCAAACAGTTCCATTAATAGCTGTAGGGATTAAGCTATGCACATAATCCATCGTAGCCTTTTTAGAATGATTGCCATCAAAATAGACCATGTCTAACTTATGGGAGTTCAGCTTTTTTATGCTTTCGCGAAAGCGCCCTTCTATCAATTCTACATTAGTAACTTTAAAATAGTTAAGACTTTCCCTTGCTACGGCTATTGTGGCGGGACAGCCTTCTAGAGAGGTAATTCTGGCATTCTTGTCTCCACAAGCCATGGCAAATGTGGCCATTCCTAAAGAAGTACCTATTTCTAAAATCTGCTCTGGTTTGAAATAGGCAACGACTTGCTTAAGAAGCTCCATTCTTTTTTTAGTAGCTCCTGCATATTTTGCAATTTTGCTAATCTTACGAATATTGGACTTGAATACTCTTGAACCGGAGCCAAAATCAGTTACTTCTATGGTTTTCTGTGAAGCTTTAAGACATTCTCTGTATTGCTGTAGTTCGGGAGAATGGTTCTTTTTATGTTGCAAACATTCTTTAGATAAGGTATATACAAAAGGGGAGTGAATCCCGTGAAGGTAGAAGGTTTTAGGGAACCATTTTATATATGTGACTGTCTGATGAAGCATTTGCAATTGATGAAGTCAAGTGGGTTTAAACGATTATTAGTTTTCTTATTATTTTTTTACGATTTAAACTGCCACTTTTCAATTCGGTGGTTTCGGTACAATTTGGTTAACACAAAATCACTCAAGAAGCTGTTAAAGGTTATTTTATTTTAAAATCTCCAATCTCCAATCTCCAATCTCCAATCTCCAATCTCCAATCTCCAATCTTTAATGCGGTAGTTTCGGTACAATTTTTCTTCCACTTTGTTTCAGAAAAATCACTCAACCACCTTTTATTTTTTATTCTATATTAAATCTCCAATCATTTATTCTCCTTCTTGTTTTGAAGATAACTCAAACCAGCGTTCTTCTTTTTCTTCTAATTGGGTGATAATAGCCTTTAATTTTTCTGATTCTTCCGTTATTTCTTCATTACTAAGTTCTGGGTTTAAAAACACTTGCTCTTTTTCAGTTTTATCACGTTCTAATTTAGCAATTTCTCTTTCCAACTTAGCGTGTTCTTTTTGCTCTTGATAGCTTAGATTACCCGTGTGTTGTTTTTCTTTCCAACTCACATTTGATTCTGTATCATTTGCAATTTGCGCTATGCTGTTTTGATTTTGGGTTGATTGTTTTTTTTCTGCTTTCGTACTATGTTCTTGCTCAGTATGGGCTTTAGCGTTGCTAAAAGCTTTATCTATACCGCCCTCATAAGCTCGGTAATCACTATAATTTCCTGGAAAATTTTCAATAAGCCCATTGCCCTTGAAAACAAATAAATGATCAACTATTTTATCCATAAAATAGCGGTCGTGAGAGACTACAACCAGGCAGCCTGGGAAGTCTAGAAGGAAACTTTCTAGCACATTGAGCGTCACAACATCTAGATCATTTGTAGGTTCATCTAATATGAGAAAGTTGGGGTTTTGGATAAAAACAGTGCATAAATACAGTCGCTTTCGTTCTCCACCGCTCAATTTCTCTACATAGTCGTGTTGTTTTTTTCCATCAAAAAGGAAACGTTCTAATAGCTGGCCAGCAGAGATAATGCGACCTTTTTTAAGGGGGATAAAATCTCCATATTCTTTAATAACGTCTATGACTTTTTGCCCTTTTTTAATTTGTATCCCATTTTGCGTGTAGTAACCAAACTTTACGGTGTCTCCTACAATCACTTTCCCACTATCTGGAGGTAAATCTCCAGTCATTATGTTTAAAAATGTTGTTTTTCCAGTTCCATTTTTACCAATAATTCCGATACGTTCGCCAGTCTTAAAAACGTATTCGAATTTATCTAGGAGTTGTAAATTATCAAAAGACTTACTGATTTTATGGAATTCTAAGATCTTGCTTCCTAAACGTTCCATATTAATCTCAAGCTGCACTTGATGGTCGTTTCGACGTTTATGAGCTCTTTCTTTTATTTGATAAAAGTCATCTATTCTTGATTTGGATTTCGTGGTACGGGCTTTGGGTTGACGACGCATCCATTCTAGCTCTTTTTTATAGAGTTGCTTGGCCTTGGTTAACTCTACTGCGGCGGTTGCCATTCTAGCATCTTTATTTTCTAGATAATATGCATAATTGCCTTTGTAGCTATAAAGTTGTCCTTCTTCTAGTTCTATAATTTCAGTACACACATTCTCTAAAAAATATCGGTCGTGTGTAACCATAAATAGGGTGAGGTTTTCTTTTTTGAAGTAGGCTTCTAGCCATTCAATCATTTCTAAATCAAGATGATTAGTGGGCTCGTCTAGAATTACCAAGTCAGGTTTACTCAACAATAATACTGCAAGTGCGAGTCTTTTTTTCTGTCCTCCACTAAGCATTTCTACTTTTCGATTTAAATCATCGAGTTTTAGCTTAAAGAGTATTTGTTTGTATTGAGTCTCAAAATCCCATGCTTGTGCAGCATCCATCGCTTCAAATGCCTTTTGATAGGCCTCCTGGTCTTCCATATTGAGCAATGCCTGCTCATAGTTCTGGATTGTTTTAAGAGTGAGGTTGTCACTAGCAAAAATGGTTTCTTCTATGCTTAAATTAGGATCAAGATTAGGCTCTTGTGGTAGAAAGGAAATGGTGATTCCTTTTCTGGAAATTACTTGCCCAGTATCTGAAGATTCTAATCCTGCTATTATGTGTAATAGGGAGGTTTTACCTGTGCCATTTTTGGCTACAAATCCAATTTTTTGATCTTTATTGATGCCAAAGGAGATGTTTTCAAACAGGACAAGTTCTCCAAAGGACTTTGCAACATTTTCTACAGAAAGGTAATTCAAGAGGCTAATTTTGATGCTAAAATACCTATTCGGAAGCGATAAGAAAAGGAAATATAGCTTAAGATTTTGGCATAAGATTAATAGAAAACACAGGCCAAAACTCTGCGAAAGTTTCATTATTAGCGACGAACGCCTATATTTGTGTAACTTAACCTTATAACTACATGAGATTCTCAGCATTACTTGTACTGCTCTTAGTGCTTCTGAGCACCTGTGCTTGTATCCCTAAAGAACGTATAACTTATCTTCAGGAAAATGAGTATCCTACAGATGAGTTGATAACTATCAAACAGCAACAGCCTCCTTATAGATTGCAAATTGCAGATGTGTTAAGTATACGTGTGAAAGCTTTAGATCAAGAGCTCGTAGAGATATTTAATCCAGTGAATTCAAACTCAACTTCTCTTGATGAAGGGTATTATTATGATGGGTTTGCAGTCGATACTCACGGTAACATTCGTATTCCAACTTTAGGAGAACTAAATGTTCTAGGCCATACCACAGAGGAGGTTAGGGAAGTCATTGAGACAAAATTGTTAGAAGATTATTTTACAGAGAATGCAAATATCTTTGTTACTGTAAAACTAGCAGGTATACGATACACTATTGCTGGAGAAATAGGGGATTCTGGAGTAAAAACAGAACTTACTGAAAAATTAACCTTATTAGATGCAATAGCAAATTCAGGTGGTGTACCTGTTACAGGCGATCTTACAGATATATTAATTGTACGACAATATCCAGGGGGTCAGAAAGTACACCATATGGATTTGACGCAGATTGATATTATGCAATCACCTTATTACTTAATCCAACCTAATGATTTAATTTTAATAAACCCTTTACCTCAAAAAACTATTGGAGTTGGAACAACAGGCTTAGATTCTTTTCGAACGATACTAACCATATTTACCTCGCTGGTAAGTGTCATTCTTTTAGCTACACGATTATGATAGAAGAAGATTTTGAAATAGACAAGGGAGGAGGACACTTTGATTTTAGAGGATTTCTGTTTAAAATACTTGGGTTTTGGCCATTATTTTTGATCTGTTGGGCGATTACATTTTCAATAGCTTATTATATCAATATCAGAAAAGTGCCTATATATCAAATGAGTAATTTGATATCCATTAAGGATGATCAAAATCCCTTATTTACAGATAATACGAGTTTGGTCTTTAACTGGGGCGGTACTACAGATAAAGTGCAAACTAGTATTGTGTTGCTCAAATCCAGAACCCATGCAGAGAAAGTGGTCTCTTATTTACAATATTATGTAAATTATCAAAAAAAAGGCAAGTATCAAGTAGAGGACGTATATGGATATACCTCATTTAAACTAAAGCTACAAGATGATTACGGCCAGCTATTTAAAACTAGAATTACAATAAAAGATTTAGGGAATTCTCAATTGGAATTTACTATTCCCTTCTCAGGGGGTCAAACCCGAGTTTTTAATTATCATACGAAGGAGATGAGTACGGTATCAGCACCGTCGAACAAATTTGTAAAAACGTATGCTCTAGGAGATACTATAGACGAACCATTTTTAAGGGCAGTTATCAACAGGACTAATGTTCTTCCCACGGAAGGGAAAGAATATATTGTTTCTTTGGGAAGTTTTAATAGCACGGTTAAAAGATATCAAGGGGTTACTATTACACAAACACCAAGAGGATCTTCTATTCTAGAGCTTAAGAAGAGTGGAACGAATAAAAAACGCATAGTAGATTTTTTAAACACTTCGGTTAAATTACGAATTTCAGATCAGTTAGAGCGTAAAAATTTATTTGCGACTAAGACCATTAAATTTATAGATAGTAGTTTGGCGGTAAGTAATGCAGAACTGGATGATGTGCTTAATGAGTTGAGTATATTTAAAAATAGCAATGCAGATGTAGCTTTAGATGGTAATGCACAAAGTATAACAGAGAAGTTACAAGCGTCTGATTATCAAAAGGATGAATATGAGCAACAATTATCTTATTATAATAGATTAGAGCAATATTTACTCACAAGAACAGATTATCGCGATGTGCCAGCCCCTTCTGTTGCAGGTATAAATGAAGGGAGTATTGAAGCCGCCGTAGGTAAAATAATAAGTCTTTCTGTGGAGCGCAGTAATCTACGTTATAGTGCTAAGGAAGGTAATCCAGTCTTTGCAGAACTGGATAGGAATATTGATGCAGAAAAATCTGTTCTCTTAGAAAATATAAAATCATCTAAAGCCATAATAAATGATCAGATACAGGGTGTAAACAGAGATATTAATAAAACAGAGGTCGAATTACGTCGTTTACCTAAGGAGGAACAGGAGCTAGCAGAGATTGAAAGGCGGTTTAGTTTAAGTCAAGAGGCTGTTAATCTCTATTTGTCTAAACGAGGAGAAGCAAATATTATTAAGGCTTCTAATGTTTCGGATATCGTTTTTATTGATGAGGCAAAAGATGTGGGCGGAGGTCAGATAGGGCCTAATAATAAACTTAATAACGTAATTGCTGCGGTTGTTGGTGGGATTGTTCCTTTGATATTTATTTTTTTATTAGTCTTTTTTAATACAAAAATTAGTGATCCAGAAGAGATTAAAAAATTATCGAGTATTCCGGTTTTGGGTGTAATAGGTAAGAGTAATCTTATTAATAATCTTGTAGTTAAAGATTTGCCTCGCTCTACTATTGCTGAGTCTTTTAGAGGATTACGATCAAGTTTGCAATTTTTATATAAGAAACAGAAAATTACGGGGGCCAAAACAGTTTTAATAACTTCTTCTGTAAGTGGAGAGGGTAAAACTTTTACTTCTATTAATCTTGCTTCTGTTTTTGCTTTGAGCGAAAAGAAAACGGTATTAGTTGGTTTAGATCTTCGAAAACCAAAGATTTTTGATGATTTTGATATTAATAATTCTTTGGGCGTGGTAAATTTTCTTATTGGACAAAGTAGTATTGATGAAATAAAGCAAGCTTCAGGGATTGATTATTTAGATATTATTCTATCAGGTCCTATACCACCTAATCCCTCTGAGCTAATTATTGGGGATAGGATGACTGAATTTATTGCTGAACTTAAACAAGAATACGATTATGTTATATTAGACACACCACCATTAGGGCTTGTGGCAGATGCTTTTGAGCTCATGCCTTATGCAGATGCGTCACTGTATATGATCAGACAAGGATATACTAAAAAAGGTATGTTACGTATGATTAATGAGCGATATAAAAATAAGGAGGTTAAGCACCTGAGTTTGGTTCTCAACTATTTTAAAGCAAAAAGAGATTATGGCTATGGCTATGGTTATGGAAATTATGGCAACGGTTATCACGAAAACTTAAAACGCGAAGGTGGGATTATTAAAAGAATAGCAAGGAAAATAGGGATTATTAAAAAGGGCTAATGATGCTAATACGATATTTATGAATAAAAAAGCATCAGAGAATTGGTTGTATGAGATTAAACCTAAAGGAGCACTCATTGATCTCAACTTTAAAGAGATCTGGAGATATCGTGATTTATTAGTTTTATTTGTAAGAAGGGATATTGCAACAGTATATAAACAAACGATTTTAGGTCCATTATGGTTTTTTATACAGCCCTTATTTACCAGTCTTATATTTACTTTAGTTTTTAATAAAATTGGGGGGGTAGATACAGCTGCGGTTCCAGCTTTTCTTTTTAATCTTGCTGGAGTAACGCTATGGAATTATTTTAAAGAGGGTTTGAATAGCACCTCTAATACCTTTAAAACCAATGCAAGTTTATTTGGTAAAGTATATTTCCCTAGAGTAATTATGCCTCTAAGTAAATCTATTTCTGAACTTGTGAAGTATGGCATTCAATTACTAATATTCATAATAGCGTTATTAATCTATAGAAGTCAGGGAGTAGATGTGAGTCCATCTGGCTGGATGATTTTGTTTCCATTTTACGTTTTAATGGTTATACTATTGTCAGTAGGCTTAGGGATGATTTTTAGTGCGTTAACTACAAAGTATAGAGACTTGAGTATTTTGATCTCGTTTGGGTTAGGATTGGTTATGTATTTAAGTGCAGTAATGTACCCTTTAGAAGAGGCAAGGCGTAAATTGCCAGAGTATTTCTGGATAATTAAATACAACCCTTTAGCACATATTATTGATGATTATCGCAATTTACTTTTAGGTATAGGAGATGTTATTAATGCAGGACAATTAATGCTGCAGTTACTAATTGCAGTCATTGTCTTTTTAATAGGGTTGCTAATTTTTAATAAGACAGAAAAAACTTTTATAGACACTGTATAGGAATGAAAGCGATACCCCTTTTTTACTGGTCTTCTATAGTTTTTGAAAATAAAGCTAAAGAGAATTATGGTGATTTGCTATCAGCTTATATTGTAGAAGCAATAAGTAAAAAAGAGGTGCAATTTTATAATGCCCCGAAAATGCGTAAATCGTGGTTTTTAAAAAAGCGTGCTTACCTAATGGCAATTGGAAGTATAATGAGTTATACTCAGCCCAAGGCTAGGGTTTGGGGGAGTGGTATCATAGCTAAAAACATTCAGTTTGATAATGCACAATTTTGTGCGGTACGAGGTCCGCTTTCGCGAAAGCGTGTTCTGGAACTAGGATATACTTGTCCCAAAATATATGGAGATCCAGCATTGCTGATGCCTCTTTTTTATAAAGACGATACTAGTAAAACGCATACCTTGGGCATTATCCCGCACTATGTAGATTATGATAAAATTATAGATTGGTACGCTCAGGATGATCGCATTAAAGTAATTGATTTACTTACGGATGATGTCTTGCAAACTACAAATGAAATCCTGGCTTGTGATCGAATTATTAGCTCGAGTTTGCACGGGGTTATTGTTGCTCAGGCCTATGGCATACCAGCAGTATGGGTTCGATTTTCAGATAAATTAAGTGGAGATAATGTAAAGTTTGAAGATTATTTTTTATCGGTAGGATTGCCTGCATATAAAGGTAAAATGATAAATAAAAAACTTTCT
>JALZVV010000058.1 GCA_023299935.1 Dokdonia sp. | reverse complement strand
TCCATTACCTCGACACTGGTTTGAGGGTCAAGATTACCAGTGGGTTCGTCTGCTAATATAAGTTCTGGGTCATTTAATAATGCCCTGGCAATGGCAACACGTTGTTGCTCTCCTCCCGATAATTGATACGGATATTTAAATCCTTTACTTTTCATCCCAACTTTATCAAGAACTTCTTCAATTTTTGCCACGCTAGCAATCTTATCTTTCCATCCTGTGGCTTTAAGAACAAACATAAGATTGTCCTGCACCGTCCGATCATTGAGTAATTTAAAATCCTGAAAAACCACCCCTAGTTTTCT
This sequence comes from Dokdonia sp., assembly GCA_023299935.1. Taxonomy (GTDB): domain Bacteria; phylum Bacteroidota; class Bacteroidia; order Flavobacteriales; family Flavobacteriaceae; genus Dokdonia. Next base: position 2,451 of record JALZVV010000058.1, on the reverse strand, counting down.
TCGTAAAAAAGGGATTTGTTTTTCTTTTAAACCATTCAATGCAAAGCCTACTATTTCTCCTTGGCCTTCAGAGAGCGGTAAGTCTCCATAAAGGGTCTTCATAAAACTGCTCTTTCCAGAGCCTGTTTTTCCAATGAGGTAGACAAAATCACCGGGTTGAATTACCACATTCACATTAGATAAGACGAGATTTTCTCTTTGATATATGGCTGCTTGTTGCAGTTGTAAAACGGGTGTGGACATATTAGAAATTAAATAATTTATACGATGCTGAAAACATAAGAATGTTATATAAAGTTTCCGATGTGCCGGCTCTAAGTGTATTTCTAGGTGAATGATACCTTATTTCAAAATTTATAGGATTTATATTCACACCTAAACCAATGCCCAATGCAACAGAAGATCCGTTATCTAAAAAATCTGTAGATATGCCATTTCCCATAATTCCTTCATTAAAAATTATTTCAGTATCACTAATGAAATCTATGGCTATATTTAATCCAAAAAATATAGACGATTTATCAGATATTGTCACATAATATCTTCCGCCTAAACCAAAATCCAAAGCAGTGTATGTAGCAGCTGTAGGAACTGAAACAGTCTCACTGTTCAAAGGTACAAATACATCTATGTTGCCTTCTCCAGTAAAGTTATGATAACGCGCATCAAAAAAAACGCTCCATTTATTTTTAGGAAAAACAGCTTCTAGTTCAATGCCAGGTAAGAATCCTGAATCGCTTCCATAGTCAAAGGTCCTTCGTGTATTAGAATCAACTTCGAAGCTATTGATAAAAAAACCAGCAATCAGTTTGATGTTAAATAGATTATCTTTTTCCTTTTTTACGACGAAAGTATTTTTTTGATTATTTGTGCACTCCCCGAAACTTTTAAAAAATTTGATCAATGAACTTTCAGTATATTTTACCTGAGAGCTTGATAACAATTTTCCATTACTGCATTTAAATCCTGTGTTTAATTGTTGTTGGTAAAAATTGTTTTCACCTATTTTGTTATCAAGAGTAAGAAATTTTTTATAGATCAATGAGTGAATAATGTCATTTTCTTTATAAAAAAAATAAGTATTATTAGTGTCTCTATATTTATAAAGTGTCGCGCTATTCTTTGCCAAAACCAATAGTAATAAATTTTCTTCACTTAAATTGGGCTCTCTATTTTGGCTGAGTTTTTCTAAACTATTAGATGATCTGTCAATTTTCACTTTGTGCTTTTCATAGATAATTGACTTGCCGATAGAAAATCCTTGCAAATTGGAAATGCTAATTTTTTGAATATTTGAATTTAGCTCAGTTTTAAACTCAATAACACTTGGATTAATTGACCAATCCCTATTATTAATGAAACCTTCAATAATATTTCCATTATTATCAGCATAACTTCCTTGTTCAAAATTCTCTTGCGCGCCTATTATTAGAGAATAACATAAGCATATATGTAATAGTAAATTTTTCATTCTTCAGCTATAAGTTGTAATTAAATTAGAAATTTATTTAAGCTGTAATATTGCAAAAATATATCAAATGGAATAATCATTTAGACTATTTATTAATATACTGAGGGCATTGGTTGGAACTTCTTTGTAAATACAATTGTTAATTTCCTTTTTAAAACTCACTATAATTAAACCTTCAATAGTCCGTTATGGTATATGAAGAGAAGTATCTTTGAGTTGGGTGAAACCCGCTTTCGCGAAAGCATATCAAGAACCCTAAGAATTCAGTAACAACCTATCATTATGCGTAACTATTTTAAGCTACTTTGTGTAGCATTTTTATATATAACTGCCAGTTACGGCCAGCAATCTGCAATATATACAGACGATTTGGTCAAATATACGTCTGCCTTGAATTTGTATAATAATCAACAGTTTCTTGCAGCACAAACCTTATTTCAAGAGATAAAAAATGAAAGCGCAGATGCAACCATACAAGGTGATTGTGCTTACTACATTGCAAATGCTGCAGTACGATTAAATCAACAAGGGGCAGATGAATTGATGCAACAGTTTGTAGAAGAATTCCCTACAAGTACCAAACGCAATTCGGCTTTTCTTGATGTCGCTCAATACTACTTTGATAACGGAAAATACAATTATGCACGTAAATGGTACGACCGTGTGGATGAAGGGAATTTAACAGGAGCTGCTCAAGAAAAATATAATTTTAATAATGGCTATGCCTTCTTTAAGAGCAAACGTTTTGATGAGTCTAAAAAATATTTAAATCGCGTTCGTGATTCTAAAGAATACGGTTCTCAGGCTAAATATTATTTAGGTTTTATGGCCTATGAAGGTGATGATTATGAAGAAGCTAACGAACTTTTTGAACAAGCCGAAACAGAAGAAGAAAGTTACAAAGAAGAACTAGCTTATTTTAAAGCAGACCTCAATTTCAAGCTAGGAAAATTCCAAGAAGCAATAGACGAAGGAAAATC
>JALZVV010000057.1 GCA_023299935.1 Dokdonia sp. | reverse complement strand
AGTAGTGAGTAGTGAGTAGTGAGTAGTGAGTAGTGAGTAGTGAGTAGTGAGTAGTGAGTAGTGAGTAGTGAGTAGTGAGTAGTGAGTAGTGAGTAGTGAAAAAAAACTATTACTTTTAATTCTCCAAACATTAATCCATTAATTCATTAACTCATTAAATCATTAAATCATTAACCCATTACCACTATGAAAGAAAATATAGTCGTACTTACCGGTGCTGGTATTAGTGCAGAAAGTGGTCTTAAAACCTTTAGAGATGCAGATGGACTTTGGGAAGGGCACGATGTAATGCAAGTGGCTTCTCCTCAAGGATGGCAAGCAAATCAAGAGTTGGTTTTGGAATTCTACAATCAACGACGTAAACAGTTATTAGAAGTACTCCCCAATGCTGCTCATAAAGCCTTAGTAGACTTAGAAGCAAAGTATAATGTGCATATCATTACCCAGAATGTGGATGATTTACACGAAAGAGCTGGCAGTAGCCAGGTGATGCATCTTCATGGCGAACTATTTAAGGTGAGGTGTACTATAAATGAACAGGATGTTCAGGAGTGGAAAAAAGATCTAGTGACAGGCGAACTTTCAAAGCGTGGTCATCAATTACGGCCTCATATCGTTTGGTTTGGAGAACAAGTTCCTTTACTAGAGCCTGCGGCTGCTTTGGTAAGCCAGGCAGCACATATTTTGATTATTGGGACTTCTATGCAAGTATATCCCGCAGCAGGATTGATTGATTATGTCGCAGCCAAAACAAGCATTCATTTTATAGACCCTCATCCAGCGATTAGTCCTAGAGAACGATTACACATTTATCCGGAAAAAGCAACGACAGGAGTTCCTAAAGTTGTTGAAACCCTATTGCGCTTGTAATTGCGGCCCATACTGCAAACGTGCAGCGCTTACCCATTGTATAAGCTCTTTAATCTGTTGATCGCTAAGCTTTGCTTCGCCATGAGTCCAGGTGTATTCGTCCAGAGGCATCACTCCTTTCTCCACTTCTTCTGCAACCTCTTCTAGTTTATGATCCTTACGCTTTACCGAATAGGTTCCCCATTCAGAAAAGTTTAAATGTTTCTTGCCATCTAGAATATGCTCATCTAACCAATATGAAACTGGAGCAATATTGTTATACCAAGGATATCTCGTTTGGTTACTATGACAATCATAACAGGCAGATTGCAGGGTAGCTTCTACTGCTGGTGTAGGTTTTGTTTCTGCGAGAAAAGTCGCTAAAGACTCATAACCTCCTTCATTCTTGTCCGGACGTATAAACTGCATTACTACCAATACTATTAAGGCTAATACTAAAAAACGCTTAATCCACTTCATTTTTATATTTTTAGAGAACCTAAAAGTATAAAATAAAGTGACACGACAAGAACTCTATGAGCAATTAAACTATGTAAACCACAGTCGGGAGAAACGTGCCTATTATGCGCAACTTATACTAGACACTCCTGAACTTTTTACACACGCTTTAGAAATACTCTTTATGGTGGATGATGCGCGCTCCAATAGAGCTGGCTGGTTATGTGAATTTGTGTGCAAAAAAGATATAACTGTCCTCCATCCATACTTAGACCTGTTTACAGAGAAGATGAGTACTGTCTATCAAGACTCAGCATTACGGCCAGTGGCCAAAATCATCGAATATCTCGCTCTCTCCTATTATAAAAAGCAGGACCCGCTTACGCGAAAAAACCTCCCTCCCATCCACAAAGAACGTATGATAGAAGCTGGTTTTGACTGGATGATTACTGAACAAAAAGTGGCGGTTAAGGCTTATACTATGACTTCGCTATTCTGGTTAGGTACTGAAACAGATTGGGTTCATCCTGAATTGAAACGAATTATGGAAGATGGTTATGCTTCTGGAAGCGCGGCCTACAAAGCGAGGTGTAGGCATATGCTTGAGGCGATAAAGCGGTTTAGAACTCAATGAGCAAAGATGAATCATTTTGAATTAATTGTTTATTAAAAATCATTTTCATTAATTAATTGGTTTATTTTTAAACAATAAATGAAACATGGCCTATCTCGTCGTAGCTTTTCCAGACTTATCTACTTCCGATATGGATTGGATCCAAGAATATCGCCAAAAGGAGGATGCATTATATTATGATGTTATAGCGCCACATTTTACACTTGTCTTTCCTGTTTTTGATATTGAAGCGTCTGTTTTTTTAAAGGAAATGGAACAAATTACTAAGGAATTGCGATCCTTTACTTTCACGCTGCGAAGTGCAACCATAAATAAAGATTCCTTTAATGACTACTTTCATACTTTTCTTGTTCCCGATGAAGGTAATAGTAACATCATAAAAATACACGACAGCCTATATAGCGGTTTACTCAAGGAACATCTGAAATTAGATATTGATTTTATTCCTCATATAGGAATAGGCAATAGTCTTGATAAAAAGGCGTGTAAAAATATGGTGGATAGCTGGAATATTGTTGATTTTGAAATAAAAGGTTCAGTATCCAAACTTACTGTAATTGCCTTGGAGAACAATATAGTACAACCTCTAGCCGAGTTTATTTTAAAAAAGTAGTGTTTCTACTTGCAATGTTTCTTCCAAAAATAGACTAAGCCAGAAAAGCATATCTCTTATGAAAATCATTTATACCACTACGCTATTACTATTAAGCATGTTCATTTCAGTACAGGCGCAAGAGAAAGCCAACTTACTCTTGGATATAGACACGCCTTGGCGTAGTGAACAATTGACTTTTCCTATAGGTTTTGCCCCTTCTCTGGACTATAAAGGAATGGAAGAAGTGCGTTTTGCAAAAGGTTGGGGTAATAAAGAAAGTGAAGAGTTCTGGACCTATACTTTTCTATGGTATCTGGATGAAGACCCAGTTGTGACTGCTTCAAAAATTGAAAAGGATATCGAAGCTTATTTTGACGGATTAATGGCTTTAGTAGGTAAAGGCAGCGGACTGGATATTACACCTGCAAATGTTGTCTTTGTACCTGATAGCGCAACTTCATATATTGGAAAAGCCAAGATGTTTGATGCTTTTTTTACAAAAGGAATACAAGAACTTAATATCAAAGCCGTAACGGGATATTGTGAATCTTCAAAAAAACATACGGTGCTCTTTACCTTTTCACCTCAAGATTATGACCATCCTATATGGAAAACCTTAGATGGTATTACATTAACCGTAGACTGTAAGGAATAGGGCTTATTTGCCTAATACCCAATTACCCACTGCGCATTGTAAACATTGACGTTTAGCACAGTATTCACTTTTTAATTGAATAAGTGCTTGGGATTGCATGGCAGAAACTGCTTTAGGCTTAAGGTTGTCATACTCTTGTATAATGCTGTTTTTTTCTGGCTTGAGCTGTGAGACAAGTTCTAGAATTTCTTCTTGAGTATTTTTACCAAGATGTTGATTATAAGCAAACTTTAACGGAATAACTGTATTGATTAAGAGTAAGTCTATAAAAGATTTAGTTATTTTCTTAGCCCGTTTTTTCTGTGATTTTCCAAAATTAAAATGCGTATCCCAATAGGCAGATGCCGTCACATTAAAAATAGTATAGAGTTTTTCTAGATTGTTCTCCTTCATCACTAATTGAAATAACCCAGGAACCAAATGATATAGACTGGCTAGCTGTGACAAGCGTATGGTAGGAAAGTTTGCAGGACGCAATTTAAAAAAATGTATAGGTAACACCCCATCAGATTTAATCTGAAACTTGTGAACGACAAACTCATATTCTCCTTGTAATTGAAGCACATAGCTATCTACACTATTTTCTGGTAACAGTCCACCTGCACCTAACAATAAGGCTTCTAACCTAAATGGCTCTTGGGCACACTTGCGCACTACATTAAAATCAATATGATCTGCTAGACTTTGAAACGCCTCTCCGTTTACTTTGGTGCCAAAATTTCGCGAAAGCATCACAAATAATACTTGTTCCCAATCGCCTTTGGACGTTTGTAGTAATTCTTGAATGCGCTCTGTTTTATGTTCTAAGCGTTCAAAATACAATCGTTCTTGCCAGTCGTCCCATATTCTTGTGGGCACCCCTGCTAATGTGTTTTCACAGGGGATCCATCGTTTATCCTGCTGTACAAAGAGCGAGCGATAATTTGCCAGTTGCGCATCAGTTACGTAGTCTTTAAGTTGTAAGGTAGGCAAGGGCGTATTATCAGGACGATAGATATCAATATCGTGTTCCCAGACTACATGTAAGACTACATTATCATAGGCCGCATCAGTCTCGTGACCGTGAGCATACCAATCTGAGGATTTTAAGTGTATCTCAACATTACCAGCCCATTCCTGTTCATTCAGCAATAAACGAGCATTAAAAAAGTCTGGACCTGCACCGTGATTATGCTGCCCTACCGATTTTAAAGTAATAGTTTGATTTGTGGTCGTCCTTGCTTTTGCAAAAGCAAACTTCTTGAACTTCCAGAGATAGTGTAAAAAATCTTCACGCATAGTATGAAGATACTGAATACTAATGTATTATTCTAAAAAACCAACTTCTCGCATCCAATCATCATTAAACATCTTACCAACATAACGGCTGCCGTGGTCGTGAAAAAGAATAACCACTACATCATCTGGTCCAAATTTACCTTCTTCGTTAAGTTGCAATAAGCCCTTAATGGCAGATCCTGCAGAGTTCCCTAAAAACATCCCTTCTTCTTTGGCTAGACGGCGTGTATATATGGCAGCATCCTTATCGGTTACTTTAGTAAAGCCGTCTATAAGGCTAAAATCTACATTTTCTGGTAAGATATCTTCTCCAATGCCCTCTGTGATATAAGGATAGATTTCTTTTTCATCAAAAATACCGGTCTCGTGATATTTCTTAAATACAGAACCATAGGTGTCTATACCCCATATTTTTACATCAGGATTTTGCTCTTTTAGGTACTTCCCCACTCCAGATATCGTTCCTCCAGTGCCTACACCTACAATAAAGTGTGTGATTTTTCCTTCAGTCTGTTTCCAGATTTCTGGTCCTGTACTCTGGTAATGCGCTTTTGCATTACTAGGGTTATCATACTGGTTTACATACCAACTATTAGGCGTCTCCTGTGCTAATCGCTTGGAGGTTGAGTAGTAGGATCTGGGATCGTCTGGTTCTACTTCTGTAGGACATATCACTACTCCACTGCCTACAGCACGAAGGATATCCATTTTTTCTTTAGACTGTTTATCAGAGATTACACATATCATTTTATATCCCTTTATAATAGCCGCAAGTGCAAGTCCCATTCCTGTATTTCCAGAGGTTCCTTCTATTATGGTTCCGCCAGGCTGCAATCTTCCATCTGCCTCTGCATCTTCTATCATTTGCAATGCCATGCGATCTTTTACAGAGTTTCCAGGATTAAAGGTTTCGTACTTTGCCAGAACTAATGCAGGTACATCTTTTACCAAAGCATTCATCTTCACCATAGGCGTATTTCCTATTGTACCTAATATATTTTCAGCATAATCCATAATCTAGTTTTCAAGTGGGTGCAAAGATACTGGCTACCGATTGCTAGTACAACTTCTTACCCCTAAAATATGGTGGAAGTTTTTGCGCTTTCGCGAAAGCACTCTATTCTATAAACTATAAAATTCGTTACATAACTACAAAAATAGTTTCGTAACTAAAAACATCGTTGTATTTTTGTGCTATGGAAAAATTAACAAACAAAGAAGAAGAGGTGCTACACGCGCTCTGGTCGCTTAATAAAGGTTTTGTAAAGGAAGTCGTCGCGCAACTCCCAGTGGGCAATCATTACAATACCGTTTCTACAATTGTACGCAATCTGGAAGATAAAGGGTATGTAGCGCATCAAGCCTTTGGAAAAACACATCAATACTATCCAACGGTGAGTAAAGAAGCTTATAGTAAAGCTTTTATGCAAACGGCTACTCAACGTTATTTTGACAATTCTTATAAAAATATGGTATCTTTCTTTGCTAAGGAAGAGAAGATTAGTGCCGATGAGCTAAGAGAAATTCTAGCCATCATAGAAAAAAAATAACACCCATTCCCCCGCATTGTATCATTAAAAGTTGCCGTAATAGCGGCCTATCCTTATGGAAATAGTAATTATCCTTGCAAAAAGTGCTGCGATACTCACCCTATTTTATGTGCTGTATGTAGCCATACTTAAAAGAGAAACCTTTTTTATTGCGCATAGACATTATTTGCTTGCTGGCATTGTGGCGGCATTGTGCATTCCCTTTATAGCCTTTACAAAAACGGTCTATCTAGACATTCCCGTAGTGAGCCCTACTCCTTCCAGTTTTGGGGACTTATCCCCTATCCTGCTTCCAGAAACTATGGTTCAAGAAACTGCTTTGGATGTAGATTGGTGGTTGCTTGGTCTCGTTGTTTATGGGGTTGGTGTAATTATTATGCTAAGTAGATTAACGACACAGCTATTTTCGCTTAAAAAACTGATACATAGTTATCCAAATACTAAAAGAGGGTCCTTTACCTATGTACAAATTAATGATAATATCGCGCCTTTTTCATTCTTTAACTACATCTGTTATAATCCAGAATTACATACCCCTGCAGAACTCAAGATGATTATCGAGCACGAAAAAGTGCACGCCAGTCAATGGCACACCTTAGATGTACTATTTACTCAAGTGGTGCTAGCCATACAATGGATAAACCCCATTGCTTGGTACTATAAAAAGCACCTCGAACAAAATTTAGAATTCCTGGCAGATTCTGGTGCTTTGCGCACTGTAGATTCCTCTACTGCCTATCAACATACACTGGTCAAGGTCTCATCAACCGCATTGCGACCAGCACTTACTAATCAATTTTATCATTCATTAATCAAAAAACGAATCGTTATGTTAAACAAAGAAACCTCACACAGACGTAATTTATGGAAATTAGGACTTGTACTCCCTCTATTAGGATTGTTTATGTACAGTTTTAATGTAAAAGAAGTAATTGAATATCGTGAAGAAACTGCTTTCGCGAAAAATACTCCTGACGAAAATAAAGCAGTAAACACTAAAAATACATTTAGTTTACACCCTAAAATGAGTGATGATGAACTCCTTAAATTAGCAAAAAAATTAGAACAAAATGCCAGCTCATTAAAAGTGCGATTTACAAAAGCTGAGCGCAACACTAAAGGCGAACTCATAACAATACAGGTAGAAACTAAATACCCCGAACAACTGCGGTTTTATAAAAATGTAACCTATGGAGGTAACAAAAAAACTAGTATTCCTAAAATTATGCTACAGATTGTAAATGACAATGATTTACAATTCTATGATTCTGGTAATGAATTAGTTTTTACAACATCTATAGATGGGGTTAAAGCCAAATTATTTTCTAAAGTATACAATCCTATTTCCCAGCCTAGTTTAGGAGAAAATCCAGTATACATTATTAACGGGCAAAAGAAAACCTCTCAAGAAGTAAAAGGCAAAACCTTAGCCCTAGACGGTGAAGTAGAAGTGCTGGAACAAAAAGAGGCAACACAAACGTATGGCGAGGCTGCCAAAGATGGTACTTTGGTTTTTCACGGAACTACAAGGGTGAAAGAAGAGAATACCCCTCCTACAGAACCGGCAATTCAAAGGCAAGAAAAACATAGTGTACAACAAAATCCTGCAACTGTTCAGAGCAACATACGTGTACCTATCAATAAAAACACCACAGATATTCAGTTAGATGAGTTAAAAGCAAAGTTGTTAGGTGACCATAATATTGATTTAAGTTATAACATACGCCGTAATGAAGCACGTGAAATCACGAGCATTCAAATAAGTTATACTGGAAATGGCAAGAATGGTAATTACAGCATAAGTGGTGGCGCTCCTATAGATGAATTCTTCTTTGTTATGGATGAAGAAGGTAAAACGGGATTCTGGTCAGAACAAAATGAAGCTCGACTTAAAGAAAGAAAAGAACAACTAGAAGAACGTAGGTCACAATTAACTGAAGCGCGAGGAGAACGCTCTGAGGCGTATGCAGCGCGAAGAGAAAAACTGGAAGAAGCCAGAAAGGAACTTCAGGAAGCTATGGAGGGTAAGCGTGAAGAAATGAATGCGCATATGAAAGAACGCGCAGAGGCCCTAAAAGAACGTATGCAAGGAAAAAGTCAAGCACTACAGGAACGACAGCAGGCTTTAGAACAAAATAGCGATAAAGGTTATGTTACATTTAACAACACTACTTATTACTTTGCTAATGTGGATTCCAGAACCAAATTCTATACTCGTTTTGGAGAGGAGATTCCAGAAACAGATACTTTGTACGAAAAGTTATTCCAACAGAAAAACAAGGACGCGACTCAAGGTCATCCATCAGTCATTGATGGTGGTGTCTCCCTAACTGTTAAAACGCTCACTATAGACAAGAACTCTACAGATACTCAGCTAACTGTCATTACAAAACAACTTGCACAGGATGGAGCTACATTAAACATCTCCAAAATAAAGCGCAATGCAGCTGGAGAAATTGTAGGCTATCGCCTCAAATTTGATGATGGCAATGGCTCAAAAGTTTCATCTTCTAAAAAAGGAGGGCAAACGCCTATTACTCTTTTTGTTATTAATTATGATCAAAATGGTAAAATAAGCCTGCAACAATAAGATCGGATAAGAATCATCAAAAAAACCGCTACGATATGTAGCGGTTTTTTTTTCTGTTAGCTGCTATTTTTTGAAATAACACTCCTGTAAAGATCAAAATGATATTTGTATTCATTAACCCAATAGAGTTTTTCACTTCATCGATAGATACTCTTGTTTTATCTATAAAATAGTCTAGCCTTTATCATTAGCACATTGGCATCCTTTTTGTATATATTTGCACATTAATAATTTTTTTGATAAACAATTGTTTTACAGATGTTTAATACTACCATTAAAGTAGATTAATCGTTTTACATAAAACAATTTACTTATGAAGACCCTAAAAAGAATATGTTATGTGATGTGCTTCCTATCCTTTGCGATAGGCAATGCACAAACTGTGGATACTGCAAATACCAAGCAAGTAACCGTGCGTATACCCAGTGCTTCTGCCTTAACTGCAAAACAGTTAGATTCTATTAAGATTCGTAAAGCTAATATTCTAGCATTAACAAAAAAAGAGGCTGAGAAAGCCGCTAAGGAAGGTAATACCTCATCAGAAGAATTAAGCCCATTAGAACTTCGCAAAGCTAATCTTAGTGCTATCCAGAAGGAAGAAGCACTAACAAAAACTAATGCTATTGATGTTAAGAAATCGACCTTTAACCAGAAAGTAGCTATAGCTAAGGCCAAAACTGTCGATTCTATGGAATATAGAATTGACAGAACAACTACTAAAGAAGAATTAAAGGCTCTTGCCCTTAAGATTAATAAAGAACATACAGCGGTTTTAGGATATAGCGAATTAAAATATGATAGCAATAATGAGATTATTGCGGCCACTTTTAATTTAATAGATAGTAGATTACGCCAGAGTACCTATCGCGTAGTTCCTGGTTCCTTAATGAACCCATTAATGGTATATGAATATCCTGATGGTAAATCTGGATTTATGCCCGTGGCCAAAATGTTTACCCTTAATACGGCCAAGGAAGAAGTGAAACCAGCTCCAATACCACAAGAAGTCTTAGATCGTATTGCAGCACAGGAAAAAGCTTCCAAAGAAAGAATGGCAAAAAGAAATGCGCCTAAAGTATCAAGTGATAAACCTAAAATTATTGTTCGCAGTAGTACTACTGTGCCAGTAAATGCCTTATCAAAGGAGCAACAGGAATTAAGAAAGAAAAAAAAAATCAATAAAGGAAACTAAAGCACGCATAGTACGAACTATTAAAAAGAGCCTCTTTTATCTTAAAAAGAGGCTCTTTTTATTTTCTATTTTTTAAAATTAAGCTGTCTAAAAAAAGTCTTGGTAAAGATGAAAAGGATTTAAAACAGCCTGTTTAAAATGAAATCCCCCTAGAGTTTTGCAAAAGTGCCTAAAATGGTCCTACAATTATTACATACGTTAATTAAATTAATAAATACAGTTACATATATTAATTTTATATAAGACTCTATTTACAATGCTAATAGCAAATTTATTTTTTTAGTTATAATATCATATTCAATTGCGCTGATTTAGTTATAAAAGTTTTGCCAACTGCCAAGAACATCACTTCTTTGTGATATCAATAACAAACAACCAAACATTAATTTTTAAATTATCTATTATGAAAACGCAAAACACAACAACTCAAGAATGTAAAAAGAATAACTTATTAGGTATTTACACTGTGGTTATGGTATCATTTTCATTGTCCTATATCGTGACTACTTTTATACAGCATTTATCATAATTCCTACCGCTAGATTATTTATTGCTTACAGTAAAACCAAACTGTTTATTCATTCATCAAATCAATTAACTTTTATTAACCCTATAAATCTCAATAACTATGATTCAATTAATTATTACTGCCTTAGAAGTCCTATTTGGATAGCCACAAATAAATCCAGGAACGTTATAGATTATTAAACTAATCACTTGCGTTTTCTAGATTAGTTTATACCTCCCGATTCAGTTTGAATCTGGGAGGTTTTTTTTTATGTTATATTCGTCTTGATTATTTTTAGCATCAGATTTGAATTAACACCCCAAAACCATTTATTGTGAAGTATATCTATTCTTTATTAGCCCTTGTTTTGATAACAGCAAGTTGCTCCTCTGTAAAACAGTCTTCATCTGCCCTCTTAAGTGGTAATTATGATGATGCGATCTATACTTCCTTAGATAAGATTCGTAAGAATCCTTCAAGAAAGAAAAGAGACAGCCATATTTTATTGCTGGAAGAAGCTTTTGCCAAAGCAGTACAACGCGATACAGAACGTATCTCCTTCCTTAAAAAACAAAATGGCTCTAATGATATAGAAGAAATTTACAAGCTATATACAGATTTAAATAACAGACAACAAAGCATTAAACCGCTACTCCCATTGCGACTGGAAGAACAGCAACGAGAAGCCACTTTTGCATTGGCTAATTACGACAATGAGCTTATTTCGTATAAAGCCGAATTGATAGATCAATTATACACCCAAGCAGTAAGTGATATGGGCACAGCAAGTTCTAAAACAAACTATAGAAATGTGCATAGCAAGCTCAGACGCCTTAACACCCTTAGTCCTAATCATAAGGACATAAACGTCTTACTGGACGAAGCCCACTTAAAAGGAACAGACTTTATAGAAGTTGCATTGTATAACGATTCTCAAATTGCGCTACCTAAACGATTAGAGGCAGACGTATTAGACTTTACGACTTATGATGTAAATGAATTCTGGAAAGTGTATCACAGTACCAGGCAAGACGGTATTAATTATGATTATGTGATGGATGTTTCCCTACGCGAAATTAATATCTCTCCAGAGCGTGTCCAAGAGCGTCAACTCATTAAAGAGAAAACCATAAAAGACGGTACAGAGTTTCTTAAGGATGCAAAAGGCAATTTTATTCTCGATGAAGAAGGTAATAAACAGGAAGTAGACCGTTTTATTGATGTGACTAGTGATTATTATGAAGTACTCCAGTCTAAGGCGGTAAATATTATAGGTCAAGTGCGCTATAACAATAAGGCTACAGGACAATTAATAGAATCATTCCCACTAGCGAGTGAATTTATTTTTGAACATTATTATGCCACCTACAATGGTGATAAGCGTGCATTAGACAATGTGTCGTTAGGATATATCCGTAACCGTGTAGTGCCGTTTCCTACTAATGAGCAAATGATTTTTGATGTAGGCGAAGACTTAAAACAACGTTTAAAATCCATTATCGTTAATTCCAGTCTTTAGGCTAAGTATTTATGAAAAAACAAGCGTTTCAGGCCTTAGCCAAAATCAATAAAGCCCTACTCCCCTCTTTTAGTAAAAGACGATTGGACTTAAGCAAAGCCACAAAATGGCAACTCGCTATTATTGGATATCGGTTTTGGGTAACTAGAAATGCGACGGAGTCTACAGACGCTTAAACCATCTCTTTCAAGACGTTAGCATTTACAGCACTATGACTAGCGTTGTATACTGCTTTTCCGTTTTTGATAAGGATAATTTGCGGACTCTCGTGCCATACCTGAAAACGAGAAGCAACTTCATTAGAAATCCCTCTAAACGCTTTTAAGTCCAAGTAGTAAAAATCCAACTCTTCTGCAGTGATATCGTATTGCGCCTCTAAACCACGTAACACCATACGACTAATCCCGCAAGTAGTAGAGTGCTTGTAAATAGCGACCGGTTTTGTATTAGAATCTTTGGCGATTTGATTCAACTGTTTGGGGTCGTTTAAAATTTTCCAAGGCAGCACACGCTCCTCTTTAGGTTCTTTATTACTTCCTCCAAAAACTTTATTAAATAATCCCATAGTTCACTTTTATACAAAAGTAGTCGTTTATTTTGACGTATGCTTACTTAAAATAATAGATACAATGATGTAGAGGTATTATGCTTTCGCGAAAGCATAAAAAACGTCAAAACGTCAGTAAAATCAAGCCTTAAGATGTCATTTTGTCTCTCTAACAGGATTGGAACAAGAATTGACTCCTAGACTCTTAAATCGAATATCTGTTATGAATTTTAACAACTATACCATAAAGTCCCAAGAAGTTTTGCAACACGCACAATTACTGGCGCAAGAACTGGAACATCAACAACTAGAAAACGAACATATTTTTAAGGGCATCTTATCTGTAGATGAGCACGTAACGCCTTTTTTACTGCAAAAACTGGATGTAAACCTGTCGTTATTGCAACAAATCCTAGAGCGTACCCTATCGAGCTTCCCAAAAGTAAGCGGTGCAGATATTATGCTGAGTAGAGAAGCTGGAAAAACAGTTAACGAAGCTACCATTGTGGCAAAAAAAATGGCAGATGAGTATGTTTCTATAGAACACCTCTTGCTGGCCATTTTTAAAAGTAAAAGTAAGATTGCCCAAATCTTAAAAGACCAAGGCGTTACTCAAAAAGACTTGCAAGCCGCAATTGCAGAGCTTCGCAAAGGCAAGAATGTGACCTCACAAAGTGCAGAAGAGAACTATAATGCACTTAATAAATATGCAAAAAACCTAAATCAGTTGGCTCGGGACGGAAAGCTAGATCCCGTTATTGGCCGTGATGAAGAGATAAGAAGGATATTGCAGATTCTTTCCCGCCGTACTAAAAACAACCCCATACTTGTAGGTGAACCCGGAACAGGTAAAACAGCCATTGCCGAAGGCCTTGCCCATCGTATTATAGACGGCGATATTCCTGAGAATTTACAGAACAAGCAAATTTTTGCATTGGATATGGGCGCGCTTATTGCCGGAGCAAAATTTAAAGGAGAGTTTGAAGAACGTCTCAAAGCTGTAATTAAAGAAGTAACGACAAGTGCTGGTGATATTGTACTCTTTATAGACGAGATTCATACGCTTGTAGGTGCTGGCGGCGGTCAAGGGGCAATGGATGCTGCAAACATCTTAAAACCGGCATTAGCACGTGGCGAACTACGTGCTGTAGGAGCAACTACCCTAGATGAGTATCAGAAGTATTTTGAAAAAGACAAAGCCCTAGAGCGTCGTTTCCAGAAGGTAATGGTAGACGAGCCAGATACAGAAAGTGCGATATCTATACTGCGTGGCATAAAAGATAAATACGAGACGCATCACAAAGTGCGTATCAAGGATGAAGCGATAATTGCTTCGGTAGCCTTATCACAGCGCTATATCACTAGTAGATTCCTACCAGACAAAGCCATTGACTTAATGGATGAGGCAGCCGCAAAACTGCGTATGGAAATCAATTCCAAACCAGAAGAGCTGGATGTACTGGACCGCAAACTAATGCAACTTGAGATTGAGATAGAAGCCATAAAACGAGAGAAAGATGAAACCAAACTCAAAAGCCTTCGTGCGGAGCTAGCAGAAATTAAGGAAGAGCGCAATGCCATTCACGCAAAGTGGTCTGCAGAGAAAGAAGTCGTAGAGCGTGTGCAAACCACCAAGTCTGATATAGAAAACTATAAGCTAGAAGCCGAAAAAGCCGAACGTGAAGGCAATTACGGCCTTGTGGCAGAGTTGCGCTATGGCAAGATAAAACAAGCCCAAGAGGCTTTAGAAGACTTACAAAAAGACCTGCTCGCCCAGCAAGAAACCGCTTTGATTAAGGAAGAAGTTACTCGTGATGATATTGCAGAGGTGGTGGCAAAATGGACGGGTATTCCAGTAACTAAAATGCTAGAAAGCGAGCGAGAAAAGCTCCTCAAACTCGAAGCAGAACTTCACAAACAAGTTGTTGGGCAAGAAGAAGCGATTATTGCCGTGAGTGATGCTGTGCGCAGAAGTCGCGCAGGATTACAAGACCAGAAAAAACCCATAGGCTCCTTCCTCTTTTTAGGAACTACTGGCGTAGGAAAAACAGAACTCGCTAAGGCCCTTGCCTCCTATCTCTTTGACGATGAGAATGCGATGACCCGTATTGATATGAGTGAGTACCAAGAAAGCCATAGTGTGAGTCGTCTAGTGGGAGCTCCTCCAGGTTATGTGGGCTATGAAGAGGGCGGCCAACTTACAGAAGCCGTTCGCCGCAAGCCCTATTCCGTAATACTATTAGATGAGATAGAAAAAGCACATCCAGACACCTTTAATGTGCTCCTACAACTCTTAGATGAAGGCCGCCTAACGGATAATAAAGGCCGCACGGCAGATTTTAGAAATGCCATTATCATTATGACCTCTAATCTGGGAAGTCACCTCATTAAAGAGCGTTTTAAGGAAATAGAAGATATGCAGCAAGCCACAGACGCTGCCCGAGAAGATGTGATGGGATTACTCAAACAAAGCGTACGTCCAGAATTCTTAAACCGTATCGATGATATCGTGATGTTTAGTCCGCTTACGCGAAAAGACATTAGACGTATCGTAAAACTGCAGTTTAAGGGCATACAAAAAATGCTTTCCAAACAGCAGATTACGCTCGATGCCACCAAGCAAGCCATAGATTTCTTGGCACAAAAAGGCTTTCAGCCGGAATATGGTGCCCGTCCCGTAAAACGTACAATACAGCGCGAAGTGCTCAATCAACTCTCTAAAGAGATTCTAGGCGGGAAAGTAACTACAAACAGTGTCATCCTACTGGATGCTTTTGACGGTGCCTTAGTCTTTAGAAATGAAGATGAACTAACTGGTGAAGAGGAATGAGTTGAATATAGAATGATGAATTTTGAGTGTAGAGAAGGTGAGTTAATAACTTGCCTTTTTTTGTTGAAAATGGGTATCTTTCTATGGCTGATTGATCAATAAGAACTGGCTAAAAACGAAAATAAATAATAAAGAATTTGAGATGTTATAGGCCTTTTATTGATTGGTATTATTGGCAGGAATAGATTTTATCTTAAAACAAATAGTTAATTGAATGGCAAGAAATGGCAAACTAAGACTATTGCTAATTCAAAATAGAAGTTTACTCCTTGAAAAACACGTTTTACTCAACATTGTTTCCGTATTATACAATGCTAAATTATTTTTGAAGTAAAACAAACATAGTAGATGAACTTTCACAAATTAATTTTAACATCAATTATTGTTCTATTAAGCATTGAAGTAAAGTCTCAAAATCAATTTCAAAGAAAACGGATTAGCGAGACGTTCTCTTCGAAGAATTCTTCACCGAATGAAATAAATCAATATTATTTTTCTCTTGACTCATTAAATAGCTCTTCTTGGGAATATCATCTTCGATTTGAAAAATCGGGTCAAATAGTAGATTTATATAGTCAAGATGGAATTGAATTTAAAGGCCAAATATTAAATCATATTCAAGAAGAAATTATAGGTGAAAAAAAGGGAGACAATAGAGATTCCACTTCATACAATTATCTCTATTTGATAGAAGAAATCCAAGATGATCTAGCATCCAAAACAGGACAATTACTTATTAATGAAAACACATATACAATACCTACCGATAGTTTAATAGAGAATTGGAATTTTGACTCGTTGCATTGTACTTCATTACAATTCGATTATAAAATTAAGACTAAATATTATTCTAAAGCCTATGCATGTCTTAAAAATCAAAAAGATAGTGTGGATTTTGTTATTGATATCAAAAATATTGAATCTAAACTGATCACTACATTAAAAATTGGAGAGTCGCATAGGAATTTTCTAGATAGTCTTCCCAAAGGGAAATATTATTTAATTGATGGCTGGATTAGTATGTATACTATGACTAATGAAGAAAAACAATTTTGGAAGATGGATAAACCTAGAAGAGATTACCTAAAATCAATTAAGGATTCTCTAGATAACTTTATTGAAATTGAGCTGAACAAGCAAGAAAAAATAATTAAGGATATTGATTGTTTCGAAGATTATAGATTGATATTTAATGAAAAAGGTAAACTAGTAAAAGTAAAAGTGGCTCAGTATTATAAACCTAAATTGTCTGATGGGTTTGCTTATTATATAGAAGATAGCAGAGAAATAAGAAAATGTAAGAAAATAATTAAAAAAGTATTCCGTGAAATCAATTTGAGTTCGTTCAACCTGAAATATAAAGTAAATCGTACCTTAAGCTTTGACCTAAATGGAGAAATTGACTTGAGGGATGACACAGTATATTAGTAGTTCACCATCAATATATTTTGAAGAAGTACTCTTATTATAATATTTTTAGGTAACGGAATCGAATGCTCAGTATTGGAAGGTAATAGATGCCCTGCTCATCCTTTTAAGTGTATGCCTTAACATTATTAAACAAAGACTTCAAGAAATAATCAATGAACTATAAAAAAATAAATTACGACATTCTTCCTCTAGTAATAGCTTTTGTGCTAGTGCTTATATCCATTATAGTCGTTTCTACTTCTAATTATGTTTTGAGTATAAAACATTTTCTTGGAATTGGGTGCCTGATACTTTCATCGTTTTTCTATTTTAAGAATAGGGTAGTTTTTTACTTAATCTTTGGTTTAGTTTTGTTAGTGGGGGTTTTTGGTCCTATTGATTTCTATTTTAGAACCTATAAAATTGGATTTGGTAGTTTTGGAATTAATCCAATTTTCTTGGGCCTTCTTATATTGCATTTTGCATTGGTATTAGAATTAGCAAAAAAAATAGATGAGCACTAAATTGTATTCTCCTGTCAACGCTTGACCTAGGCATCGTCAAAAAAGCCCTATACTAGTTTCTGGATATTATCTGTCGTGCTCGTATTAGAGTTCACATTTTGAGTGTAAATCACATTGGAAATGAATAGTATTAACGTCTAATTTATTATTTTTAATCATAACTCTTAGACCCACAAAAAGACTCCTGTTTTGAACACTAAAAAAAGATGGAAACGCATACTATTAGGACTAATTCTAGTCCCGATACTCATCTTAGGAGGGCTTATATTCTATATTAAGAGTAACCAAGCAGACATCATTAAAGGAGAGATTACAAAGCTTAACAAAGAACACCAAGGCCATGTAAGTATAGGCAATAGTGAATTATCCCTTTTTGAAAACTTCCCCTACATTTCTATTAAAGTATATGATGTTCAAATTTTTGAAACTAAGGAAAAAGATGCTGCCCTAATTACAGACGTAAAGGATATATACATAGGCCTTAACCTCTGGGATATTGTAAATAAAAACTATGATATAAAATCCATAGTTGTTGAAGAAGGTGTTCTAAATTTAATCATTCATAAAAACAACACAACCAATCTTCAAAACGCACTAGCCAGCACATCAGAAACAGAAACAGAAACCCCTTCTACCAATATTCATTTAAAAAAAATTGAGTTTAGAAATTTAGATATCCACACCATAGATGAAGCTACCAACTCTGATGTAGAGAAATTTATATACAGCGGCACCGCTGGATTTCGCCGCAAGGATAATGTAATCGCGGGGCATATTGATACCTATCTTGAATTGAATATTATAAAAAATAAGGATACCACATTCATACGTGAAAAGCATTTTGAAGTCCAAACAGATGTATTGTTTAATGAGTCTACAGGAATACTGGATATAGCCCCTTCTCGTATTGTTATGGAAAATGGAGATTTTGAGTTAGAAGGCTCAATAGATACCAAAAATGATGTAGATCTCGACCTTTATGTAAAAGGAACAAAGCCCAATTTTGATATGCTCATCGCCTTCGCACCGGCAGATGTAATACCCGTTTTAGAGAAGTACAAGAATGCAGGGGACATCTATTTTAATGCTACTGTTCAAGGCCCAGCAAACGAAGGGAATAGACCCTTAATCAATGCAAATTTTGGTGCTGGAGAAGCTTTTCTTGAGAATGTAAAACGAGCGAAAAAGATTGATAATATGGGCTTTAAAGGCCATTTTACTAATGGAGCAAACAGAAACGCGAGTACAATGGAGTTTTCCCTTGCAGATATGACGGCTTCATTAGAAAAGGGAGTGTTTAAAGGATCTCTAATTGTAAAGAATTTTGATGCTCCAGAAGTTGATATGAAAATCAATTCGGATTTTGATCTGGATTTTATTGTAGATTTTCTTGAATTGGAACAGGTGCAAAACGCCTCTGGAGAAGTGTCTCTTAGAATGAATTTTCACGATATCATTGATATTGACAATCCGCAACAAGCCCTTCAAAAACTAAATCAAGCTTATTTTGCAGCATTAGAGGTGAAAGATTTGAGTTTTGAAACCGATGAACTTCCTGCTCCACTCCACAGTTTTAATGCTAATCTAATTATGAATGGCAAAGAGGCAAATCTCGATACATTTGAGTTATTAATAGGAGATTCTGATCTATCCATAAGCGGTTATCTTTCTGACTTACCTGCCATTTTACATCATACAGACATCCCAGTTAAAGTGCACTTAGATATTGCTTCAAAAAATTTAAACATTGCGCAACTAACTCGTTTTTCTAGGCAAGATTCAATAAAAACAGGCATTGACGAGCAAATAAAAGACTTAAGTCTAGGACTCTCTTTTAACGCTTCCGCGAAAGCGTTTACAGAATCAAAATATCTACCCAAAGGGGAGTTTTTTATAGACAGCTTATATGCTGATTTAAAGCATTACCCTCATAAACTACACGATTTCCATTCAGACATTATTATAGATGATGAAGACCTAAAAATAGTAGATTTTACAGGCTATATTGATGATAGTGATTTCCATTTTGACGGTTTGATTCACGATTATTCGTTTTGGATGCAACCCGAACTTAAGGGAGATGTGGATTTAGACATCAATCTCACATCAAAAAAGTTAAGACTCGAAGATGTTTTCTCGTATAAAGGTGAGAATTATGTTCCAGAAGATTATAGGCACGAGACCTTTGATAATATCGCATTGCATCTCACCTCTAGTATGCATTATAAAGATGCTGCATTGCGCGCAATAGACCTTACTCTAGACAAACTAGATACGAAAATGAAATTGCATCCCTTGCGTTTTGATAATTTTAGAGGGAATATACAGTACGAAGATGAACATCTAGTCATTAAGGATTTTCATGGAGAAATAGGAAAGACCGCTTTTAATTTTGACTTAGATTATTATTTAGGGGAAATTCCTGAAATAAGGAAAAGAGATAACTACCTCTCGTTAACAGCAAATTACATTGATTTTGATGCTCTATTTAATTTCAATCCACAACCTTCAAAGGAAGCAGTAACTAGTAACGCTAAAACAGAAGATGTACAAGCGCATGCTCAAGCTTTTAATATTTATGAATTGCCTTTTACAGATATGCAATTTAAGGCAGATATTGACCATTTTATCTACCACAGAATTGATTTACAACATATTAATGCAGCGATTAGAACAACGGCAAACCATTATATATACATAGACACGCTACACATGAATGCTGCAGGAGGAGCTATTAGATTAAATGGATATTTTAACGGTAGTGATCCTAAGCATATTTATATGGAACCAGATCTGGTAATGACTAATGTAGATTTGGATCAATTGCTATTTAAATTTGAAAATTTTGGACAGGACCATCTTGTTTCAGAAAATTTAGAAGGCAAATTCAGTTCTAAAATTAATGGAAAGATTAGAGTATATCCAGATATGGTACCAGATTTAGACCAATCAACCATAGCAATGGATATAAAAGTACTAGATGGACGATTAAAAAATTATGATCCTATGCTAGCACTTTCTGACTATATGGGAGAAAAAAACTTACAAAACATACGTTTTGACACCTTGTCCAATCACTTAGACATAGATAAAGGTAAGATTACGATTCCTGCTATGAATATTGAATCTACTTTAGGTCATATGGAGTTGTCTGGAAGCCATGACCACAATCAAAATATCGATTACTACGTGCGTATTCCTTGGAAAGCGGTACGAAAGGCTTCTTGGAAAAAAATATTTGGAAATAAGAAAAAGGATAGTATTAATGCCCAGCAAGAAGATGAGATTATTGAGGTAGATACTAGCAAAAAAATAAAATATCTCAACCTCAAGATTAAAGGGAACATAGACGACTATAAAATTTCTGTAGGTAAGAAAAAGGATAAAGAATAAAAGTAATCCAGGCAACTGATCACTGGTTATCATATTCAAAATGGAAATAATAATTACTAAAGGTAAAAACAGAAACACACTCACCTGTAAAAGAAAAGATGGCACCCGCACAAGTACTAATCTTGGTCCTGATATTCCCAACCACGATATTGCTCATTATGTTATTGAGAAGCAGTTCCAACTGACAAATGGTTTTTACGGCAAAGTGCAATCTGGAATGAGTATTCAGGACCTATCTGATAAGGAAGTCATCAAAAGTTTAGATTCTGAAACCTGGCTATCAGAAATAATGGCCAGAAACCTTCAATCTATAGGTTCTGGAGCTTCAAAAACAGAGAATTTTACTGAGTTGGTGCTATGGGAAGCGCAAAATATGAATGGAGTTAAGGTTCCTGATATAAACCCAAGTGATGTTAAACACATGAAGTCAGCGTTTGAGCAGCTTTGCGCAAAATGGGAGTCTATACCAGAAAATGGAATATTAAAATTGATTTTTTGAGTACGTACTATTTGAACAATTATATATAACTCTATATATAATAAGGGTAAGACAATGTTACCTCATACGCTTCTTCATCTCTTCAACAATATTATAAGCCGCAGGACAGATAGCAACATTCTTAAGGGTTAGATTGCTTATCTGTTGGAATTTTTTACGATCTGTATGCGGGAATTCTCTACAGGCCTTGGGACGCACTTCATAAATAGAACAATAATTATCTGCTCCTAGAAAAGCACATGGCACAGACTGTAAGACATAATCATTTTCTTCATCTACACGCAAAAACTGGCTAATAAAGGCTTGTTCCTTCATTTTAAAATGCTTGGAAATTCGGCTTACATCTTTGTCTGTAAACAGCGGTCCTGTGGTTTTACAGCAATTTGCACACTCCAAGCAATCAGTACGAGAGAATTCTTCTTCATGCAATTCCTGCATTAGGTAATCTAGCTTTTTAGGAGGCTTCTTACGCAGTTTAGCAAAGAATTTTTTGTTCTCATTATGTCTATCTTTGGCTTGCTGCGGAAGTGTTTTTAATATCTCATCCATATCGCAAATATAGTATCCCTATGATTAGTAATACAGATATTTTTGGTCAAGCCATATGGGATTATTATCATAATGAGTATACCCAAGATATTATCGTTCACTCTTCTATCTCAGAAGATGACGAGATGCCTATCCCCTATCTTTTTAGAAGTTTTGATGAGATGCCTCTTTTGGAACAAAAAGCATTGAAACTAACGCAAGGTAAAACGCTAGATATAGGATGCTGTGCCGGTAGCCATAGCCTCTGGTTACAAAACAAAGGTATGGATGTTACTGGATTAGATATTTCTGAGGGTGCGGTTACGCTTTCGCGAAAGCGAGGTTTACAAAAAACCCTCCATAGCCATATTTTACATCATACAACACAGTATGACACCCTGTTATTACTTATGAATGGTACAGGTATCTTTGAAAGCCTAGCCAAATTAGATCAATACTTACAGCACTTAAAGTCCATCCTAAAACGAGACGGTCAGATACTTATAGATGGTTCTGACATACGCTATATGTTTGAAGAGGAAGATGGAGGCTACTGGCAGGACGCGCATAAGGCGTATTATGGCGAAGTATCCATGGCGATATCCTATAAAGGAAATCGTTCTCTTTATTTTAACTGGCTATACCTTGATTATTATACCCTAGCTAAACACGCAAAAAAAAATGAGCTCTGTTGTGAGCTCATTTTAGAAGGAAATCATTATGACTATCTAGCACGTCTTACTAATGTAAAGTAAAACCTTTATCAGCTAGTTTATCAGTTACACTTCTATAGAGGTCGCGACTCCATATTTCTGATACTTCAGAAACACTTTTTGCAACATCTTGTTCTGATACTAATATTTTCTGACCTGTTGCAGAGTTGTAAAAATTTGCCGCCTCCTGACGTTGGTCTTTAGATAATTTGGTTCTATCAACAAGCAATTGTTTTCCAGTAGGTGTTTCATAAAAAGCTAGCATGTTAACCAGGTCGTGCTTCTCATAATTCCCTCTATAAGCAGAAACGAGCATATTTAAAATACGGTTAACCTCTCCAGAAGATTCTTTTCTTAAGTCTGTCCAAGTGGATTCTGGAATGTTTTGCCCATCATATTGATTCTTTAATAAACTAAACAATTGATCAATAGCTTCTTCATACTGTACTGCAGTTCCATTGGTCTGAAGATACTTTAAAGCTACTTCATGAAAATTTACTTCTTGGGCGTTTGCAAAGAAAGAAGCAAAAATAAATAAGGACATTAGTAATTTTTTCATCATTTTTACGATTAAATTATAGGTTAAAGATATAAAGAATGATTTACAATAAGTATACCAAAGCAATAATCGCCGTTTTTATTGTTTCATTAGTAGTTGTAAGCTGTGGTGATGACGATCAGCCAAGTAATTCCAACGCCAATGAGAATCTGGAGAATAAGCAGCCATTAGGGAGTTCTGCTAATGCGCTTTTATCTGCAGATGAGTTTACTAGTTTACGTGTAGAAATTGCCTATCCAGATGGGTTTAGGCCTACACAAACTACTATTGATCTTTTAGATGAATTTTTAGAAGAACGACTTAACAAACCTAATGGAATTACTATTGTAGAAAATCTTATTGATGACCCCACACAAACCCCTCCTTATGATATTAATGAAATTGTTGCCATAGAAGATGAGCACCGCACTGTTTTTAACAATGAGGATGAATTGGGTGTCTGGATGTTCTTTTCTGATCAAGAATCTGATTCTAATTCTGGCAACTCTGTGGTATTAGGTACAGCCTATAGAAATACCTCGGTGGTTATTTATGAACGCACTTTCATAGAATTAGCAAATAACTCAATGACTCCAATAAATAGAACATTAGTTGAAACCTCTACCTTGCGTCATGAATTGGGACATCTTTTTGGACTTGTTAATATTGGTACACCTTTACTTTCTGATCACGAAGATCAAAACAACTTGAGACATTGTAATGTCCCCGGCTGTCTCATGTTCTTCCAGACAG
Organism: Dokdonia sp.; assembly: GCA_023299935.1. GTDB lineage: Bacteria > Bacteroidota > Bacteroidia > Flavobacteriales > Flavobacteriaceae > Dokdonia. The sequence goes on along the minus strand of JALZVV010000057.1, from coordinate 6,387 downwards.
TAACCTCAATTTTTAACAATAGTGATATTGGATCAATTCCAGAATTTGACCCACTTTGTATTGCAGATTTACAAGGAAATGGTGGCTTATAACAATTGTGCCGCGTGATCTTTAGTCTTTACTTTTGATATTACATCTGTTACCACGGCATTTCCATCTACCTTAAAAGTCATACGATGAATACCATTGTACTCTTTACCCATAAACTTTTTAGGGCCCCATACACCAAAAGCGCTTATTACACTATGATCCTCATCTGCTAATAACTGAAAAGGCAACTCATACTTATTTGCAAAATTTTTCTGACGCTTTTCAGAATCTGCACTAACTCCTAGCAAGGTATAACCTTGATCCTGCAATACTTGATAATTATCTCTTAGATTGCAAGCCTCTGCCGTGCATCCTGGCGTAGATGCCTTTGGGTAAAAGAAAACAATAAATTGTTGCCCTTTAAAATCTGAAAGTGTAACCGAATTCCCATCCTGATCGGTACTTGTAAAATTAGGAACGGCATCCCCTACTTGAAGTGTATTCATTATATTCGTTTGTTAAATGATAAAATAGTATCTGTTCCTTTTTATTACATCAAATTTAAACAAAATGACCAAGCAAGAGAAAGTAGATTTCGTTATAGATACGTTAAAAGAGTTATATCCTCAAATACCTATTCCTCTTGACCATAAAGACCCTTATACACTTCTTATCGCTGTTTTAATGAGCGCGCAGAGTACGGATGTGCGAGTAAACAAGATTACTCCACTGCTCTTTGAGGTAGCAGATAATCCTTATGATATGATTATGCTAACTGTTGAGGAGATTAGAGCAATAATAAAACCAGTAGGCTTATCCCCCATGAAGTCCAAAGGAATTCACGGTTTGTCGCATATTCTTATTGATAAATACAATGGCCAGGTGCCAGATGATATTGCTTTGCTAGAAGAATTACCTGCTGTAGGTCACAAAACAGCTAGTGTAGTTGTTGCGCAAGCCTTTGGAATTCCTGCTTTTCCTGTAGATACCCATATTCATAGATTAATGTATCGATGGGGGTTTACTAATGGAAAGAATGTGGTGCAAACAGAGAAAGATGCAAAACGTCTTTTTCCTGAATATCTCTGGAATGACTTACATCTTCAAATAATTTGGTATGGAAGGCAATTTTCACCTGCAAGAGGATGGAACTTAGATAAAGACATTATTACAAAGACTATTGGGCGTACAACAGTGATTAATGAATATCATAAAATGCAGGTAAAACGAAAGAAGAAGTAAAGAAATTCTTTATAAAAAATAAAAGCTCAATCTTTCAATTGAGCTTTTACAAAGTTTAGTTGATGAGTGCTTCAAACTTCATCGATTTATATGATATAACACTTAAAGCCGCAGAGTAACTAAGAAGAAACGCTACTGTCTCGTTCTTAGGTTCGTATTTAGTTGCCTTTTTACCCGGCGAAGGTTCTGAGTAGAGTTCATTCATAAAACTGATTTCAAGTTGGTTTCCCTTACTAACGCAGTTTTCTACTCAATATTGTATTAATTTGTCAAAACTATATTATGCTTTTCAATTGTTTTTCTAATGTTGATTAGTGCGTACCTCATTCTACCCAAGGCAGTGTTGATACTTACGCCTGTTCTTTCTGATATTTCCTTAAAACTCATGTCCTTATAAACACGCATCATTAAGACTTCTTTCTGATCTTCAGGAAGCTCTTCTATAAGCTTACGCACATCACTTTCTACTTGATCTTTTATAATTTGTTTTTCAGCATTCAGACTATTATCACTTAGGACGGAAAAAATGCTAAACTCACCGCTATTATCAAATTTAGGCATACGGTTACTACGTCTAAAATGATCTATCACAAGATTGTGTGCTATACGCATTACCCAAGGCAAGAATTTACCTTCTTCGTTATATCGTCCTTTTTTAAGAGTATTAATTACTTTAATAAAAGTATCTTGAAAAATATCCTCTGCGATATCGCGATCATATACTTTGGAGTACACAAAACTATAAATGCGCTGTTTGTGACGCTCTATAAGTACCGCTAATGAATTTTCGTCTCCTTTGATGTAATTACTAACGAGTATTGCATCGTCTATTAACACTTTTTTCATAATTTACTTTTTACAATAGGCCTTTACCTAAGGGGTTCAATAAAATCTAAAAAGTAAAATTATTCTATAAGCAGATGTTCTTTTTATGTTAATACATGGTAAATATATAAGAATTCTTTTCAAAACTCCAAATATAATTGACATTTATTGTGCCTTAATTGTTAAACTTACACCCTAAACTGTAAAATTTTTCATAAAATTAATGGTGATAACTAAGGCTTTAGCGAAAGCAATACCCTTCCATATATAAGTATTCCGTTTTGTACTTTTGTAATTCACATTAGTATTGCAATGACAGACCTACTTACTCAAGTTAACCCTAAGGAAAATATAATTATTAAAGGTGCAAAACTTCACAACCTGAAGAACATTGATGTTGTGATTCCTAGAAATGAACTCGTTGTGATTACTGGCTTATCGGGTTCGGGAAAGTCCAGTCTTGCTTTTGACACTCTCTATGCAGAAGGACAACGGCGTTATGTCGAGAGTCTCTCTTCTTATGCTCGACAGTTTCTAGGTCGCTTGGATAAACCCAAGGTAGATTACATTAAAGGAATTGCACCGGCCATAGCCATCGAGCAAAAAGTGAATAGTACCAACCCAAGAAGTACGGTAGGTACAACCACAGAAATCTATGACTATCTCAAATTATTATATGCGAGGATAGGACAAACCATTTCTCCTGTATCGGGTAACATTGTAAAGAAAGATACGGTTACAGATGTGGTGGCCTTCGTGAACTCTTATAAAAAAGGAGAGAAACTGCTCCTTCTCGCCCCTTTTATTCTGGAAAAAGACAGGAAACTAGACAATAAACTAACTGCTTTACTACAACAAGGCTACGCCCGTGTTAAAATTAAAGAAAAGATAGTTCGAATAGATGAGCTTATTGAAACTGATGCACAGCTCAAACCAAAAGAAATATACCTTGTTGTAGACAGGATTGTCTCGAACCCAGAAGATGAAGATTTTGCTAATAGACTTGCAGATGCCGTACAGGTGGCCTTTTTTGAAGGCAAAGGATCCCTCATTATAGAAAATTTATCTAAAGAGAGTAGTCAAGAATTTTCTAATAGATTTGAATTGGATGGCATTACTTTTTTAGAGCCCAACACTCATCTTTTTAGTTTTAACAATCCTTATGGCGCTTGTCCAACCTGTGAAGGTTATGGAGATGTAATAGGCATAGATGACGATCTTGTTATCCCCAATACGGCCTTGTCCATATATGAAAACTGTGTATTTCCTTGGAGAGGAGAAAGTATGAGTGCATATAGGGACCAGTTAGTCAATAATGCCTATAAATTTGACTTTCCCATACACAAACCCTATTTCGAACTTTCTGAGGAGGATAAAGAGCTCCTCTGGAATGGTAATGAACATTTTGATGGGATTAACACCTTTTTTAAGTTTCTAGAAGCAAAGGCATACAAAATTCAGAACCGTGTGATGCTTTCAAGATATCGCGGCAAAACTAAATGTGCTACCTGCAAAGGAAAACGCTTACGTCCTGAAGCGACCTATGTATACGTAGGAGGAAAGAATATTGTAGATCTTGTAAGCTTGCCACTTAATGAAATTGCCTCTTTTTTTAAAACACTTGATATAAACGAGCACGACCAAGCTATTGCTAAGCGCTTGCTCAAAGAAATTAGCACACGACTTGAATTTTTGTCTAAAGTAGGCTTAGATTATCTCACTTTAAATAGAAAGAGTAACACCCTATCTGGTGGAGAATCACAACGTATTAATCTAGCTACCTCTTTAGGAAGTAGTCTTGTAGGTAGTATGTATATTCTAGATGAACCCAGCATAGGCTTACATCCTAAGGATACAGAAAAACTTATTGAAGTGCTCAAATCCTTACGGGATTTAGGTAATACCGTTATTGTGGTGGAGCACGATGAAGATATTATGAAAGCCGCAGATACCATTATTGATATTGGGCCAGAAGCCGGAACTTATGGAGGTGAAGTTGTTGCTGTAGGGGATTATAAAACGATACTTTCCAGTGACTCCTTAACCGCTGGATATCTTAATGGAACACTAAGCATAGAAGTTCCTAAAAGCAGAAGAAAAAGCAAGTTTGCAATAGATGTTATTGGTGCCCGAGAAAACAATCTTAAAAACATAGATGCTAGCTTTCCTTTAGGTGCATTTACAGCCGTAACTGGTGTTTCTGGAAGTGGCAAAAGTACCCTCGTAAGAAAAATATTATATCCCTCATTGTTAAAAGCTATAGGAGGTTATGGAGAAAAAGCAGGTCAGTTTACGGAACTCAAAGGAAACTACAGCACTATAAAAACCATAGAATTTGTAGACCAAAACCCTATAGGCCGTTCTTCTCGATCAAATCCTGTTACGTATATCAAAGCCTATGATGATATTAGGAAACTATATGAAAATCAAAAACTAAGTAAAATTAGAAATTATAAGGCCAAGCACTTTTCGTTTAATGTAGATGGAGGCCGCTGTGAAACTTGTAAAGGAGAAGGAGAAGTAACTATTGAGATGCAATTTATGGCAGATGTGCATCTCGAATGTGAGACGTGCAAGGGTAAACGTTTTAAAAAGGAAGTGCTTGAAGTTGCTTTTAATGATAAGAATATAGATGATATCTTAACAATGACAATTGATGATGCTGTTGCCTTTTTTAGCAAACATGAGGAGACTAAAATAACCCGTAAACTAAAGCCTTTACAGGAAGTGGGATTAGGATACGTAACGCTTGGGCAGAGCTCCTCTACCCTTTCGGGTGGTGAAGCCCAGCGTATCAAACTAGCTAGCTTTCTAGTAAAAGGAACTACAAAGGATAAAGCATTATTTATTTTTGACGAGCCCACAACAGGCCTGCATTTTCACGATATAAAAAAACTACTTGCTGCTTTTGAGGCTCTTATAGAAAGAGGACATAGTGTGATTGTAGTTGAACATAACATGGATCTTGTTAAATGTGCAGACTATGTTATTGATTTAGGGCTAACAGGAGGCAAAGATGGAGGAAACATTATAGCACAAGGAACTCCCGAAGAAGTTGCTAAAAGTAAAAAATCATACACAGGACAGTATTTAAAGGAGAAAGTGTAATTTTGATATATGATTTCTCAATTAAAAAAGATTTTTGCATCTAAAGCCATAAAATCCTTTGATCCTAGTGTTTTTAATCATCCTCTTGCATTAAAGACAGATTGGTCGCCCTTAGCATCAGGTGGTGCCAACTTCAAAACAAAAACGCTTAAAAAAATATCATCATCAGAAATTAGATTTGTGATTTCTAATTGGGCAAAAGCCTTTTTGGCATTTTTTGCCATATTTCCATTATTTTTTATGGTAAGCGTAATCTTCTCGTTAATTACAGATGAATTTGAGTATGAAATGTTACTGTTTCTATTTATTCCTTTAATTTTCTTAGGAGTGGCATTGTTCTTACTTAAAAATATGGTCAAAGAAATAGTGTTTGACAAACAATCAGGATATTTCTATAAAGGAAAGAAAAAGGTTTCTTCTAGTCTTAATCCTGAGAAAGAGGAGAGCACTTTTAATCTTTTCAGAATTCACGCGATTCAGATTATTCCAGAAAACATTAAAGGAAAAAACAGCTCTTATACGAGTTATGAAATAAATTTAGTTCTTGACGATGGGAGCCGCACCCACGTAATTGATCACGGTCACAAAGACAGTATCGAAGCTGATGCTGTAACACTAAGTGAATTTTTACACATCCCGGTTTGGAATAGCCATAATAGTACTGCTCATATTCCTAAGAATATACAGCAAACTGACTCTTATGATAGCTCCAAAAAATCGATTAACAAAAGATATTCGAGTTCAAGCACTCAAGATTTAGATGAAGACTACGACTCTACTAAACCTAGAAATATGTAGAGCATATATAAGTTACGCTTTCGCGAAAGCACAACCATAACGCCCTTAATTCAAAAATATGAGATATATAATAATAATACTCCTTAGTTGTTCCCAGTTTATAACTGCCCAAATCAACACCGAAATATATTTAATGGATATCAAACAAGACGATTCCATAAAGCTTACAAATATCCAGAATATCTCAAATAACGCAGGTTATGACAGTCAACCCTATTTTCTAACTAATACTACTGTCATATACTCAGGTTCCATAAATGGACAAACCGAAATTATGAGCTACACAAATGGCAAAACGACCATTTTTAACAGGACGACTACAGGCGGAGAGTACTCTCCTCAACCTATCCCAAGCAGTACAGCCATATCTGCCGTGCGATTAGA
>JALZVV010000056.1 GCA_023299935.1 Dokdonia sp. | reverse complement strand
AAGTGCTGCAGGAAGCTGTGATGATATTAATAAAGTGGTAGAACCTGTCTTGCAAAAAGATGGAGGAGCAATTTACTATATTAATATGTCTGGCGATACTCACAAATTGGGAGGATCTAGTTTTGCTCAAATATGTAAAACTATTGGAAATGAAGCCCCTAGTGTTATAGATGATAACGCTTTCGCGAAAGCGTTTAATACCATTCAAAATCTTATTAAAGATAATAAGATTCTTGCAGGTCACGATATAGGGAGTGGTGGTCTAATTACTACTTTACTCGAACTATGCTTTGCAGATGTAAACCTAGGAGCACAATTAGATCTTAGTGCTATAGGCCAAGAAGATAGTATCAAATTACTATTCTCAGAAAATGTAGGGATTGTTTTCCAAGCCGCAGATGAGTCTGTAGAAACTATTCTTAAGAAAAATAATGTAGCTTTTACTAAACTAGGGAGTGTAACAAACACAGCAGAACTACAGATTAAGAATAACGGTATCGAGCTAGGCCTAAACATTAATTCACTTCGTGATACTTGGTTCAAAACATCTTACTTATTAGATAATAAGCAAACTGCAAACGGACTTGCAAAAGATCGTTATGACAATTATAAAAACCAAGCACTATCGTATGTTTTCCCAGAAAACTGGAAAGGAACTCGCCCTGTAATTGATGTTTCTAAACCTAGACCTAAAGCCGCTATTTTAAGAGAGAAAGGAAGTAACTCTGAACGCGAAATGGCAAATGCGATGTACCTAGCAGGTTTTGATGTAAAGGATGTTCATATGACCGACCTTATTCAAGGTCGTGAGACTTTAGAAGATATTCAGTTTTTAGGAGCTGTAGGTGGTTTTTCTAATAGTGATGTGTTAGGCTCTGCAAAAGGATGGGCTGGAGCCATTAAATATAATGAGAAAGCAAATCGTGCAATTAAAAATTTCTTTGCACGAGAAGATACATTATCCATAGGAATCTGTAATGGATGTCAACTATTCTTAGAGCTCGATCTTATTAATCCAGAACACGAGCAGTTAAGTAAGATGCGTCATAACCGATCTCATAAACACGAGAGTAACTTTACCTCTGTAGCAGTACAAGAAAATAATAGCGTGATGCTATCGAGTCTTGCTGGTACGCAAATGGGAGTTTGGATATCGCACGGAGAAGGTCGTTTTGACCTCCCAATGGATGAAAATCAATATGACATTGTTGCAAAATATGGGCACGAAGGTTACCCTGCAAATCCTAATGGATCTGATTACAACACAGCAATGATTTGTGATACTACGGGTAGACACCTAGCAACTATGCCACATATAGAGCGCTCTATTTTTCCTTGGAACTGGGCACACTACCCAACGTCTAGCAAAGACCAAGTAAGCCCTTGGATAGAGGCATTTACAAATGCTAAGAATTGGATAGACAGGCAGTAAGGAATTCATCGCCCTAGGCGCAGTTAATTTAATATTATGAAATAATATCCTCTTACCGATATTTTCTATCTTAACTATTGCCTTATACCTTGTAATCTGAAGATTTAACATTTAACTTAACATTATCTTGAGGATTAAGTAAATGTGCTATTTTTGAACTATGAAAAAGAAATCCTACGCACTGCTAATAATAATATTCACTATTGCTTTCGCTCAAGCACAAAAAGAAACTTTAATCCATCAACGTGCTAAAATTTTCTTCCAAGGAGAGAATAATTTGCAAAAACTTTCAGATTTAGGAATCTACAGTGACCACGGTTTACACAAAGATGGCGTTTTTGTTATTTCAGAATTTAGCGAGGAAGAATTAAGCCAAGCTCGCACTGCAGGTTATCCCGTAGAGGTAATGATTCCAGATCTTAAAGCTCATTTTCTAGCACAAAATGAACGATCGCAATCAAGGGCATCCTTTAATACGAGCTGTGATCAGGATCAAACATATCCAACTCCTGATAATTTTAATTTAGGCTCTATGGGAGGATATCTTACCTATCAAGAAGTCTTAGATGAATTGGATGAAATGAGAGCTCTTTTCCCAAACCTAATTAGCGAAGCGTCTAATATTAGTAATTTCCTCACAGAAGGGAATCCTGACAATTCTGTTTCTCCGTCTATTGGAGGCAATGGAATCAAGTGGTTAAGGATCAGTGATAATCCCGATGTAGATGAAGATGAACCAGAAATTCTCTATACTTCCATCCACCACGCTAGAGAGCCTATGTCTTTAATGCAAAACATATACTACATGTGGTATTTGCTTGAAAATTATGAAACAGATCCAGAAATACAAGCTATAGTAGACAATACGGAACTTTATTTTGTGCCCGTAGTAAATCCAGATGGATATCTTTTTAATGAAAGCACAGATCCGAATGGAGGAGGTTTCTGGAGAAAGAACAGAAGAGGAAGTGGTGTAGATAATAATAGAAATTATGATTATCACATTAACGGAAATTCAGGAAATGGTAGTTGGAGCGGACCAGGATCTTCGGCTAATCCCAACTCAGAGGTCTATCATGGTACTGGACCATTTTCTGAAGTAGAAAACCAAGCCATGAAATGGTTTGTAGAACAACACAATTTTATGATTGCATTAAATAGTCACACTTTTGGTGAATTGCTATTCTTCCCATTTGCCTATGCAGATGTAGCTACTCCTGACGAAGACTTATTCGTAGCTATAGGTGGAGAACTTACTTCAAGAAATGGATATACTCCTTTAAGAGACTCTCCTTTTGCTGGGGATAGTGATGATTTCATGTATGGTACCGTTGGGACTCATAGCCCTATACTTGCTTTTACACCAGAAGTAGGAACAGCCTTCTGGCCACCTTCAAGTGATATTGATCCTATCTGTAAAGAAATGATGTATCAAAATATTACAGCGGCTCAAATGACTAATAATTTTGGGCAATTAACGGCTGCGGCTCCTTTATTTACCGGATCTAACTTAGAAATAGATATTCCTTTTGATGTGCGTAGATTGGGCGTAAACGGTAGTGGCAACTTTACAGTTTCAGTACAAGCCGTGTCAGATAATATTGCAAGTACCGCAGGAACAGTTGTATTGAATGGATTGGCACCTTTAGCTTCAGAATCAGATACTACTAGTATAACTTTAGATTCTGAAATTGCAGTTGGTGAAACTATTACTTTTGATTTAATAATCAATAATGGATTGTATGACTTAACTGAACGATTTACCACTATTTTTGGAGAGCCAGAAACACCTTTTGCAGATAATGGCGATAGCACTACAACAAACTATCAAACTAATGATTGGGGAACTACAACGGCAACTTTTCAATCTCCATCTAGCTCTATTACAGACAGTCCAGGAGGCAATTATTTTAATAATGAAAATACTAGTATCCAAATTTCTGAAGAAATTGACCTTTCGGAAGCTGTCGCCGCTACAATAAGTTTTTATACTCGCTTCGATATCGAAACAAATTTTGATTATGTTCAACTAGAAATATCTACAAATGGTGGAGGGAGTTGGGAACCTCAATGTACCAATTTAACTAGTATTGGAAATGATAACCAAGCAGAGGGTGAACCATTATATCACGGTATTCTTAATGATTGGACTTTTGAGGAAGTAAATCTTAGTGAATATTTGGGGCAATCAATTACTGCTCGTTTTCAACTGGTAACCGATAATATTGTACGTCGTGATGGATTCTATTTTGATGATTTACAAATTAATGTGCTTAATGAAGAGGCATTAAGTTTAGATGATAACACTTTGGTGAAAACATTTTCCCTTTACCCTAACCCTGTAGACAACCTATTGAACATACAAACGCAAGAAGACCAATATGAACTTATAGTACATTCCATCTTAGGGCAACAAATTATACAGATGGATAATCAATCTGGCAATAGTACTATAGATCTCAGTCATTTAGGAACAGGAATCTATTTTGCCATATTACGTACTGCTACTAGCAGCAGTAGCTTTAAAATTATTAAGCAATAGTTAAATCTAATCTTAAATCTTAAGGATAGATAGTTTTTTTTTGAGAATTGCATAATCACACGGCAATGTAATTTTTGAATTTGGTAAAGAAAACCCATGTATTTTTCATATTTTGCATGAAAAATTTATGCATTTATGGAAGTAACAAGACTTTTTGATTTCCCTTATTACCAATTACAAAAGAATCCATTATCCAAGGCGCTCAATACCAAAAAGAATGGTGTTTGGGAAGGCACTTCTACTCAAGAATATATAGATAAGGCAAATGCAATAAGCCGTGGTTTATTGCGTATGGGTGTTCAACCTAATGATAAAATAGCCATCATCTCCTTAACGAATAGAACAGAGTGGCATATCTGTGATATAGGTATACTTCAAACAGGAGCTCAAAACGTTCCTATGTATCCTACTATATCGCAAGAAGACTATGCCTATGTGCTTAACCACTCAGAGAGTACTTATGCCTTTGTTTCCTGTACTGAGGTTTATGGTAAAATTGCCGCGATAAAGGATCAAGTTCCTTCTTTAAAGAAGATTTTTTCTTTTGACGAGCTAGGTGAATGTGCAAATTGGCAAGAAGTACTAGATCAAGGCGCAGACACATCTAATCAAGAAGAGGTAGAAGCTAGAAAGGATACAGTAAAATCAGAAGACTTAGCGACACTAATATATACTTCCGGTACCACAGGGAGACCTAAAGGTGTAATGCTATCCCATAAGAACATTGTTAGTAATGCAATTTCAAGTACAGAACGTGTTCCTACCGAGGGAGATGATATTAAATCCCTTAGTTTTTTACCCATCTGCCATATATATGAGCGAATGCTTACTTATTTGTATCAATACAGAGGAGTATCTATCTATTTTGCAGAATCCTTAGAAACTATTTCTGATAACCTTAAGGAGATTCAACCAGAAATAATGACGGCAGTACCTAGGTTATTAGAAAAAGTATATGATAAAATTATTGCCAAAGGTGCCGATCTAACCGGAGTAAAGAAAAAACTCTTTTTCTGGGCAGTTGATTTGGGCCTTAAATACGAACCTTATGGCCAAAATGGGTGGTTATATGAACGTAAATTAGGAATAGCACGTAAACTTATATTTTCTAAGTGGCAAGAAGCCTTAGGAGGGAATCTCAAAGTAATAGCCTCTGGAAGTGCAGCTTTACAACCTAGATTGGCGCGTATATTCAATGCAGCTGGAATGGGAATAATGGAAGGTTATGGCCTTACAGAAACTTCACCTGTCGTGTCTGTAAACGATATGCGCAATAGAGGTTTCAAAATAGGAACTGTAGGGAAACTCATTAAAGATGTTGAGGTTAAGATTGCTAGTGATGGAGAGATCTTAGTTAATGGACCCAACGTAATGATGGGTTATTATAAAGATCCAGAAAAAAGTGCAGAGGTACTTAAAAATGGCTATTTCCATACAGGAGATATCGGTGAGATCGATAGTGAAGGATTCTTAAAAATTACGGACCGAAAGAAAGAAATGTTTAAAACTTCAGGAGGAAAATATGTGGCTCCACAGTTGTTAGAAAACAGATTTAAGCAATCCCGTTTTATTGAACAAATAATGATCTTAGGCGATGGTGAAAAAATGCCAGCCGCTTTAGTACAACCTAATTTCGAATTTGTTTACGACTGGGTAAAGAAAAAAGGAATTGAAATAGGGGCTAATGATGATATCACTACAAATAAAGAAGTACTGGATCGTTTCCAGCAGGAGGTAAATGAAGCTAATGAGAGCTTTGCTAAATGGGAAAAAGTAAAGCAGTTTAGACTAACTCCAGATGTTTGGAGCATAGATGATGGACACCTTACTCCTACTATGAAATTACGACGTAAAATCATAAAAGGAATGTACAAGGAGTTGTATGCAGATATCTATGGTCACGAGCCATCATAGGATATTAAAATTGATTATTTATTTATGTCGCTCCTATGAGCGACATTAATATTTTTTAGAGGCGTGGCCATTACAACGTATCCAATTGATTACTTTTCTTATCATCACTTATAGTCCAGAAAAAGCCCACAAAGAAAAACTGGTCTGCCGCTGGGCGCAGCGCCCGGCTATCAAACTGCCCATTAGAATTAGGCGTATTACTAAACTGAAAGCCATTGATATTATTGAAACCCAGAATATTATTCACAGAAGCATAGAGTATCTTTTGAGGTGATAATAAATACGCCCAATTCACACTCAAACTATTAAAAGCCTTGGTCTGGTCCTGTAAAAACCCATCGAGATTAGGATTTGTAAACGACCTACCCGATGCATATTGATAACTCAGCCCTACTTGTGATTTCCAATCTTCAATAAAATACTTTCCTACTACAGAGAGATTATGTGTATTTGCAAAAGGAGCGCGAGCTTGTTCTGGATAATTGAGATACTGTCGCTCACTATCCAAGAAAGAATAACTCAACCAATAATCCACGTTTTTTATTGAGGTATTATCTCTCCAGAAGATATCTAAGCCCTGCGCAAAGCCATCTCCATTGTTTCCAAACGTGCTGTCCAAACCAGCAATCTCTGTATCAAAAGTAACTAGACTAGTGTATTCCTTTCTAAAAGCTTCTGCTCTAAAGACTCTCCCCTTATTGCTATATTGATAATTTGCAATATAATGCTGTGTTTTTTGTGCCTCAAAATCCTGTGAAAACTTTAAAAAATCATTTCCCGGATTTTGATAAAAATCACCATAGGCTAAGGAAAGTTGGCTTTTCTTGCCGGTTTTATAAGCAAAGCTCGCTCGTGGCGAAAATGTGAATTGTTCCAACACATCGGTATAATTTGCTCGAAGACCTATTTTTAAGGCTATTTTACTCGAAAAAATAATATCACTTTCGGCAAAAGCAGCAGTAATATTACTATTATAACCATAAGATTCGCCTACCTGAAAGCCATTAAATACTCCCGAAAAATCTTCATTAAAACCTGTAATAAATTGCTCTACTCCAAAAGCTAATTTAAATCGACTAGAAAAACGCTTTTTAAGTTTCGCTTTGAGATGTATGGAATTCTCCGTATTATCGATTGCAACGTCTGTAACTCCTATTTCATTTTTGGCTAGCGTATAACTCCCTCCTGCCCGTAAACTCCAAGTATCAGAGAGCACACCTGTATAACTAGAGTTTACATAAAGATTGTTATTTTGAAGTGAGAGATCTACTCCCTCAGGCACATTAATATCTTCTTGAGTAAGTCTAAAATTACTGCCATCTGCCGCAGCATATAATTTAAACAATCCGTTATTGAGTCTATAGCGGTAAACCGCCTCTCCTCCTACATTCTCAATAGGCTTGTCCCAATCATTTCGATCTGGAAACAATGCCACATAAGGCGCTAGATTGATGTAAGACGTACTCAAACTCAGCGAGCTTTTCTCCCACTTGCGGGTATGCCCTAGCGTACCTCCAACAGACATAATCCCTATATCTGTCTTATTTTGATCGGGTTCATCTACCGTATTTAAGAGTAAAACACTTGATAAGGCTTCTCCATATTCGGCAGAGTATCCTCCAGTAGAAAAAGTAATCCCGTCAAACAAGAAGGGGCTGTAGCGTCCTCGAGATGGAATATTATTAGTGGTTACCGTATAAGGTGTAAAAACGCGAATTCCATCAATAAATATCTGAGTTTCGCTGGCATCTCCCCCACGTACAAACAACCTGCCATCTTCTGCAACAGTATTCGTTCCGGGTAACGTTTGTAAAGCTCCTACAAAGTCCCCTAAGGCACTTGCAGTAGTCACAACATCTAAAGGCTTTAATACAGACACCTTACTGTTGTCTCCTGCAGCAAAGGTTCCAGCAGACAAGACAACAGCGTCTAATGAATTTACATCGTCTCTTAACACTACTTTTAAATCTGTCAATTGTGTCACAACAGCATAAAAACTATAAGGTTCAAATCCCACATAAGTGACCCTAAGCAAGTGCTCACCCGTCTCTAACGTATTAAATGTAAAGGCACCGTTTTCATCTGTAGAGGCACCATCATAGGTTCCTTCTAGAAAGACATTAGCTCCTAAAATAGGTAAGCCTTTAGAATCGGCAACTACCCCATTTACTGTGACTTGAGCTAGTGTCGTGCCTATTAAACAACACGCCCATAAAAGAAAAAATAATTGTTTCATAACTAATTTTTTGATTGATTGATGCGGCAAATATGTGAGGTATTACGCTTTTGTGAAAGCATAAACTACCCAACCGTCATATTTTGCGAGTCAGTTGTTATTTATATGAATTGAAGAAGATTTAGTATTTTTAGTAGATGGGCAAAAAAGAAAAACTAGATGCTTATTTTGAGACCGAATCTCCTTGGAAATCAGGTATAAATCGCTTACGACAATTGATTAGCACAACAGAACTTGGGGAGGATTGGAAATGGAATTTCCCTACTTATACCTTGAATGGTAAAAATGTATTAGCCATTGCCTCGCATAAAACCCATTTTGGTATATGGTTTTTTCAAGGTGTCTTCTTAAAAGACAGCGAGCAACTCTTGCGCAATGCTCAAGAAGGAAAAACAAAGGCCATGCGTTCTTTCTATTTTACGACTTTAGAGCAAGTTGATGAAAAGCTTATACTAGAATATATCCTTGAAGCCATACAAAATAGTAGAGATGGGACGCACGTAAAAGTACAACGTAGCAAGATTGAAGTCATTATCCCTTCTCTATTAGCAACAGCGTTTAATGAACAAGCAGCACTAGAGGGCAGTTTCTATAGATTAACTCCAGGAAAACAAAAAGAATATGCAACGCATATTGCAAATGCAAAAAAGGAAGCTACCCGAAAGCGTAGATTAGAAAAATGTATCCCTATGATTCTTGAAGGGAAAGGATTGAATGATAAATATAAAAAATGTTAATCTTTCTTTATGAACTTATAATCAAACAGTTAACAGCAATTAAGTAGTGTGATTTAGGTTTGCTTTTCGCGAAAGCGTACAACTACTTGTAACAATACCCTACACTATGCTACTAATCTTACAACTAACAATCAACCATTGAATAAAGCAAATCAAGAAAAATTTGTTATGCTTCTGGAAGAAAACCAGAACATTGTGCATAAGGTGTGTAGGTTATATACCAATAATCGCGACCAGCACAATGATCTGTTTCAAGAAATAACGATACAACTATGGCGTGCCTTTCCTAAGTTTAGGGGAGATGCAAAGTTTAGCACTTGGATGTATCGTGTGGCTCTTAATACGGCCATTACATTGTACCGTAAATCCAAACGCAGCGTGCAGACGCAGGATTTTGAAAGTGTGATGTTCAGGATTTCTTCTGAAGAGTATGATGATACTATTGAAGAGCAACTTAAGCTTATGTATGCTGCTGTAAAGGACCTCAATGATATTGACAAGGCTCTAGTATTTTTATATCTAGAAGACAAAAGCTATCGCGAAATTTCTGAAACATTAGGTATTTCTGAAGTAAATGCACGGGTTAAAATGAACCGTGTTAAAGGAAAACTCAAAAAAATATTAAATCCATAAGGATATGGTTGATGAATTAGAATTATTAAAAAAAGACTGGAAGAAGCAGGAAGCTTCTCTCCCTAAAGTCACTGCTAAGGAGATATATCCTATGCTGCTTAAAAAATCTTCGTCCATTGTAAAGTGGATTTTTATTATCAGTATTTTTGAGTTTTCCTTCTGGCTATTCATCACCATCTTTTTAAGGGATATATACACCAGTGATTTACAAACTGAGTCTGCAGGTATCAATAGATTTGAGATAGTTTTTCTAGTAGTTCACGCAAGTATTTTATTGTTCTTTATGTTTAAATTTTATACCTCTTTTAAACGTATTGAAAGCACAGATTCTGCTGCCAGTTTAATGAAGAATATCCTAAAAACTCGCAAAACTGTAAAGCATTATATACTAGCAAGTATTGGTCTTTTTATTATAGGAGCCACTGTAACTACTAAGCTTATCCTAGATTTAAATGCAGAAGCTTTTGAAGGTGTAAACCATTTAGTATTATTTGGAGCTTTAGTCCTTATTCTTCTAGTAGGAGTAGGCATCTTATGGTTTATCTATAATAAAGTTTATGGAATTCTATTAAAACGACTTCATGTAAATTATGAAGAGTTACAGAAAATACAGGTTTAGTTGTAGGGAAATTAAGCACCATAAAAAGGATTTACTACTTTAGGTAGGGGTCCTTTTTGATTTTAATATTCCCATTGCCTTTTCTCATTGAGCTCTTCTTCTGCTGCTAGCTCTTCTGGTGGGATTACCTTTAAAAAGGATGGATGTTGCTCTATGGCGTATTCCAATTGTTCTACAATTTTCTCTACGCTGTCATTCTCATAATCTATTTTGAGCGGTTCCTTAATTTCAAACGACTGCAGAATTCCGCGCTTTTTTATGCGTAAACCTTTCTTATCAAAAGACCTTCTAAATCCATCAATAACGATAGGAACTACAAGAGGTTTGTACTGTTTAATGATATGCGCCGTACCTTTTCTAATAGGTTTCCAAGGTTTTGTAGTTCCTTGCGGGAATGTGATTACCCAACCGTCATCCAAAGCGATTCCTATATTTTCTGTGTCTTTAGTGTTTACTTTACGTTCTATCTCTTTTCCTTTTTCGCGCCAAGTCCTACTTACAGAAATTGCCCCAGCATAGGATAATACTCTAGGCAACAAACCGCTTTTCATCGTTTCACCAGCGGCAACGTAATACAGATTGAGTTTAGGATGCCAGAGGTATCCAATATTTTTAATTGAATCTATACGCCCACTCAAGGAAGCATTAAATACGTGAAACATAGCAACTACATCTGCAAAATAGGTCTGGTGATTAGAAACAAATAAGACACCTGTTTCAGGTAGATTTTTCAACACTTCAGACCCTTCAATCTTAAGTTCATTAAATCCTCGATAACGTCTATGTGTTAATGCACCAAAAACACGTATTAACCACCGTTTTAAGAAAAGGATATGTCCAAAAGGATTTGTCTTAAATAGACCCATAGTTTGCATTTCTCAGCTAACTTGAGAGGGAATTGTTTGATTACACTTTTGCAAAAATTATCAAGTTTCTCCCCTTAGATAGTGAATACCAAAGATACAAAACCTAAGCGTTTAGCACTTTTAGGAGTATGGCTTTAATCTCACTAAGCATCATTGCCGTAGCACCCCAAACAACGTGTTGTCGCAATCTAAAGATAGGCACTTCAATATCAGTAGCATAGAAAGTTGTAATACGTTGTTTTCCCAGTGAAGCTGCATCTAAAAGTTCGGTTAGTGGGACCTCAATAATCTTTTCTACCTCATCTTCTTGTGCTACAAAATTGAGCGTTTTTGTGGCATATCCCATAAACGATTGTACCCAGAAATTACTGGGCGGTATATAGATATTGGTAAGTTCTTTAATTAAAATCATATCTTCTTGAGGCACGCCTACTTCTTCAAAAGTCTCTCTCAAGGCGGTAGATAATAAATCTGAATCTTCTTGCTCAACTTTTCCGCCAGGAAAACCTACTTGGTTAGAGTGAACCCCTTTATAGGTCTTACGCAAAATTAGAACGATATGAGTTTCCTCTTCTTTCTCATAAAACAATGCCATTACAGCCGCCTGTCTTGGGTTCATCGCCTCAATATCTATAGCAGTGAGTTCTTTTATACGCTCCATAGGTGCCATTGCAAACTGTGCTTCCTTTCCAGGGAGAGGCAAATTGCTTACTTTTGGAATTAAGCTTAGAAACTCTTCAAATTTCATACATGCGTAGGTTTATTTATTTACTGTTCTTAGTAGTGGCAATGAGCTGTCAAGATACTAAAACCTCAAGGAAAACAGCAACTCAAAAGGCTCAAGAAAAAGGAGCTGTTTCCCAAAAAGATACGCTTAGTACAAAGGAAAAAGTACATCCTAAAGGCACCATCCAAAACCCTATTATTGGCTCGCAAGCAGATCTTAAACCCTTCCTCGCAAAGTACGGCAAGGAAAACCCAGAAACTAAAGTGAGATTTGAGACGCGTTTTGGAAATTTTGAAGTAGAACTTTTTAAAGACACACCCCTACACCGCGCGAACTTTATTATGCTAGTAAAAAATGAATATTTTAATACAACCCAGTTCCATCGGGTTTCGCCAGATTTTGTAGTGCAAGGCGGTAATAATGACACCCAAACCACAGCTCGTAATAGAGCTAGAATGGGTAGTTACCTCTTGCCTAATGAATCAAAATCTAAGTACAAACATATACGTGGTGCATTCTCATCTGCAAAGTATACGGAGCAAAACATAAGCAAGGCTTCTGCGCCTTTTGAGTTTTTTATTGTCCAACCTCAGCGAGGTGCACATCATCTGGATGGAGAGCATACCGTTTTTGGGAGAGTGACTAAAGGAATGAGCGTAGTAGATAAAATCAATAAACTAGAAGTAGATGGCAGCGAGTGGCCATTGGAGAATGTCTATATGAAGATAGTTATTGTTGAGTAGGCATTAGTGAGGTCACAAGCCAATGCATTTAAGAGGCTTTCAAATTTATTTTTAGTTGTGTTCCTTGTCCCCAAAATTCAACAATCATCAATCTCCAATCTAAACCCCACGTTGTCTTCTCGCTTCAAAAATTAATATTCCTGCAGCGACAGAAACATTCATGGAGTCTATAACGCCTTGCATAGGGATAATAATATTTTGGGCACTTGCCTCTCGCCATTCTTGCGAAAGACCCGTAGCTTCTGTCCCAACAACAATAGCTGTAGGTCCCGAATAATCCTGCGTGTCATAAGCAACCGCATCTTGTAGAATAGCACTATAAATGGATATTCCTTTTTCTTGCAAGAAACTAATAATCTCTTGTGTGGAGCCTATGGCAATTTGGTTAGTAAACACACAACCTACGCTAGATCGTATAATATTAGGATTGTACAAATCGGTTTTAGGATTGGCCAGGATAAAAGCATCTACGCCAGCGGCATCTGCTGTGCGAAGCAGAGCTCCTATATTTCCCGGCTTTTCGGGAGCTTCTGCAATAAGGACTAATGGGTTTTCAGGTAGTTGTAGCTCAGAAAGTTTATTTTGTTTTGCTTTCGCGAAAGCGATAACCCCCTCAGTACTCCCTCTGTAGGCAATCTTCTGATACACAGGCTCACTTACTCCAATATGGCTTGCTTCTTGCGATATCGCTTGAACTTTATCGATAGGACAAAGCGAATCACAGTACACTAACTTTTCGATTAGCAAACCTCCTTCAATAGCCAATTGAATTTCTCTAAATCCTTCAATAATAAAAGATTGTTCTTTTTTGCGAGCACGAGATTTCTCTTGCAATAGCAAAATTTGTTTTATCAAGGGATTTTGGAGACTAGAAATATATGTAGACATAGAACAAAAATAAGTCTTTTTATTACCTTGCAAAAAAGACCAAAAATTCAATTATTATGAAATCAATTATTACTACTTTTCTATTAGCAGTACTTCTTATAAGCTGCAAACAAAACAACACAAACCCAGAAAGCACTACAGCGCCAGTAATCCCTGCAAAAGAATATCCAGCGGCCATTGCTGCAACTTTTAAAGCTCACGGAGGCATAGACAGATGGAATGCTATGAATAATCTTTGCTTTACTATGGAAAAAGAAGGTGGAAACGAAACGCATACTGTAGACTTAAAAAGCAGAAAAGTGCGTGTTGAAACTGATAAATTTGCACTTGGATTTGATGGTGAGAAAGTATGGTTAGATCAAGATTCTACATATTTTGCACCACAGAGAGCTCGTTTCTATCACAATCTGATGTTTTACTTTTATGCAATGCCATTTGTACTAGGAGATGACGGGATTAACTATGCAGAAGAGAAGCCTCTAGAATTTGAAGGAGTGAGTTATCCAGGAACTAGAATTTCTTTTGGAGCAAATGTAGGAGACGCTCCAGATGATGAGTATATTATTTACAGCGACCCTAAAACAAATGAAATGGCCTGGTTAGCATATACCGTAACGTATGGTAAAGGCGGAAAAAGTGACCGTTTTAGCTATATCAAATATGACCAATGGGTAGACGTAAATGGAGTGAAATTACCTTCTAAACTACACTGGTATAAGGTAGAAGATGGCGTACCTACAGAAATGCGTAGTGAACGTTCATTTATTAAGCCTACTGCTACTAAAACAGTTTTGGATAATGCTTTATTTTCAAAACCAGAATCTGGCGAATTTGCTGAATAGTAATTACGCTTATGCGAAAACAAAAAAAGCCACTCCCGAGAGTGGCTTTTTTTATTCGTCTTCCTAAACGAGTTTTAGAATATTATCAAAGAATTATTATTCTTGTATGCTATATGAATCACTGTCCATTCTGAGCCTTAGTATTATAGCGCTTATAAAGTTTTGTTTGATGAGACTCTAGACTAATATCCCTTCCTTGAATAAAGGCTTTAGAGATATTATTTGTGCGCATATCTAAGGCATTTCCGTCTGATATAAAGAGGGTCGCATCTTTACCTACTTCTAAAGTACCTGCAGTAGACTCAATCCCCAAAATTTTAGCTGGATTACTGGTGATTAGTTTTAAGGCTTCCTCATCACTCATTCCCTGCCCTGTAATCTGTCCTGCATAAAAAGGAAGATTGCGTACTTGCCAATACTCGCCATCATATCCTAAAGCAACGGTTACTCCTGCATTAACTAAATCGATAGCAAACTTATAATTATAGTCATAGTCATCATCAGAAGTGTTGGGAAGCTCTTGGACTCTTTGGATGATAACCGCAATACTAGCAGCAGCTATTTCCTTAGCCGCCTTAGGTGCTTCGTAACCTCCTACTAAAACTAAGTTCTTTATATTCATTGCTCTTTTAAAATTAAGAATATCACGTATTTCACGTTCCCCATTTGCTGCGACATATAAATTTTGAGAACCGTTAATAACGCCTTTCATTGCCTCAAAAGCAAGATTTTGATCTGTGTTTCCTTTTGCATAAGCGGTAGCATTTACTATAAAAGTATTTACCTCCTCTATATCTTTTACATAGTTCTTGTTAGGTTTAAAGCCTGGCTCCTCTCCTAACCACCATCTCCCTCTTGTCACTGAACTCGGCCAGTTTAACCAAACTCCATCATCTGCACGATAGGCAGCATCTTCCCAGTTCCAAGCATCAAACTGCACTACAGAAGAAGTTCCAGAGATTCGGCCTCCTAAAGGTCTAGTTTGTGCCATAAGAACCCCATTAGGACGCATACTCTCTACCACCTTAGACTCTGCATTATAAGCTATAAGTGCTCTTACGTGTGGTATCATCTCACCTATCTCATCATCATCATTAGACGGACGGACGGCACCTACCTCAACAAGGCCTAGAGTCGTATTAGTAGCGATAAAACCAGGATATACGTGTTTTCCTGTTGCATTAATTACCGTCCCGCTACTGTTTCCTGAGGCAGTACCTATATTGGTGATTTTACCATTTTGAAAGGTGATCACTGCATTTTGTATCACTTGACCATTACCTATATGTGCGGTTGCACCTTCTATAGTAATTGCTCCAGTTTGCACAGGAGCTGGTGTTTGTTGTGCTATTGCCACTGTTGAGAACAAGGCGACTAGACTTCCTAAAATATATTGTAATGTTTTCATCTTATTCCTGAGTTTCTAAAGTGTCACAATGCATTCGTTGTTTGTCTTTCCATACGGGTGGTTTCCTACCGCCTTTGCCACCGCCACCAGAATCATCTGCCAGTAACATTGCAGTAAGTTTGCTCTTTTCTTCTTGCAGTTTCTTTCTAAGCTCCTTATCGCGGGCTTTATCAAAATATACTGTCCCCTCTATAATAGTCTGCTCTGCTCTTGCTTTTACAGATAAGGGATGGTCAGACCATACAACAACATCTGCATCTTTCCCTACTTTTAGACTTCCTGTACGATCATCCATATGAAGGAGTTTTGCTGGATTAAGGGTAACCATTTTTAAAGCATCTTCTTCTGACACACCACCATATTTGACAATTTTTGCCGCTTCTTGATTTAAACGTCTAGACATTTCTGCATCATCACTATTAATAGCAACTACTACTCCTGCATCGTGCATAATCGCCGCATTATACGGAATCGCATCGTTTACTTCGTACTTATATGCCCACCAATCTGAGAAAGTAGAACCTCCTACCCCGTGTTCTTTCATCTTATTAGCTACCTTATAGCCTTCCAGAATATGCGTAAACGTATTTACTTTAAAGCCCATATTATCTGCTACTGTCATGAGCATATTAATCTCACTTTGCACATAACTATGACAGGAGATATAACGCTCTCCGTTTAAGATTTCGACTAAGGTCTCCATCTCTTCATCTTTACGATAAGGTTTTCCACTTTTTTTGAGCGCTTGATATTCTTTAGCTCTTTGAAAATAATCTACGAATACCTGTTCCACTCCCATACGCGTTTGCGGAAAACGAGAGAAGCTTTGCCAGTTGGATTGTTTTACGTTTTCGCCTAAAGCAAATTTGATAAACTTTTTATCTTCCAGCACCATTTCATCTACAGAGGCTCCCCATTTCATTTTTAAAACAGCACTCTGCCCTCCAATAGGATTTGCAGAACCGTGTAGTAATTGTGCAGAGGTCACACCTCCTGCTAGGTTCCAATAAATATCAATATCATCTGGATTTACCACATCTGCCATACGAACCTCTGCCGTCGAGTTGTGACCGCTTTCATTAATAGAAAATGCACCAATGTGTGTATGCTCATCTATAATACCTGGAGTAACGTGTTTTCCCTGCGCATCAATCACACGAGCACCACCAGCAGATAGGTTTTTACCAATCGCACTAATCTTCCCTCCTTTAAGAAGGATATCACTGTCGGTCAATACGCCATCAGACTCATTGGTCCAAATGGTGGCATTCTTGATAAGTATGGTTTCCTGAGATGGTTGTTGTGCAAAACCAAAGGCTTGATTAGGATAGGTTAATGGCATTACTTCTTGACTCATTGCCTCTCCTTTTTTTCCTTTCCCTCTACCTTTACCTTTAGCGGTATCATCGCCTTCAGCCACAAGTGTTCCTTTAGTTGCACTAATAGCCTGTTCAGAGCCATCGGTGAGTATGGCTTTACCAGTCAATAGATTCCCTTGAGGACTTGCAGATAAGCGGATGTATTTTTTATCGCTTGGCGCGAAAGATACCGTTACCCATCCTTCTTTATACGAGAATTTGCTATCTACTTTTTCATCTCCTTTCTTTAGTGTCCCTGTAGCTTTAGCTGTAGAATTTTTAATATCTAAGGTATAGGTAGTACCTTCCAATATAAAAGCATAACTACCATCTACATCTGTGATATTCATATCCTTTATTACTGTTTTAGCGCCTTGAATCCAATGCTCATAAACGGTTGTCTTGGAATCAAAAATATCTCCAGATGCAATCATAAAGTTTGCCCAAGTTCCATTTTTAAGAGAACCTATTTCTTCAGATTTTCCAATCATAGCTGCAGGAACGCTTGTTAACGCGGCAAGTGCCTTTTCTTTAGATAAACCACGTGCAATTGCCTTCATTAGGTTGGCTTTAAAATCTTTTGGAGATTTTAAAGAGAATGGAGTCAAGGCAAAATTAATTCCGTTATCCTCCATCCACTTAGGATTAGAAGGGGCTTGATTCCAATGTTTCATATCCTCTAGGGCAACATTACTAGCTGCATACGGGTCTTTCATATCCATAGCCGCTGGAAACTTAATAGGTAATACAAAACTTCTATTAAGTGCTTTAATCTCGTCTATACGTTTATACTCATCTCCACCTCCTACAATAATGTAATTTTTATTAAACTGATCTCCTATCTTATCAATGCGTATCGCATCATAGAGTCCATCACCTTCAAAGAACTTAGGAAGATCTTCATTATTAATAATCGCTTCTATGGCAAGATCCTTCGTGTTTACGTTTCCTTTTCTATACCAATCAATATCTTGATGTAATTGTCTCATAAGCGCAGTCGCCCCCATTTTTGAACTAGGATATGTTTGCCTAGACAATCTGCTTTTATCAAAAGAATAATGTGCTGCACTTCTGGATTCTAGGATACGATTGGCATCTGTACCTTCTTGATTAAGTGCTACTAATAAGCCTGTACCTCTGGCAATCCCATCGTGATGATGCGTTTGCACAACTCCAAAACCAGCTTCTAGTAATCCCTTTGCCGTTTTGCTATTATACTCAAACTTAGTAATGGCTTCTGTTTCTGGTCTAATATGATCGTTCCAATAGAAGCCTTCTCGGGTAGCCTCATATTGACTTCCTCTACCTCTGCCGCTCGGTCTTTTAGGTTTCTCCACCCCAAAATCCGAATAGATATCTATAAAAGAAGGATAGATAGATTTTCCATCTAAATCAATCGTAATGGCATTACTAGGCGCACTAGCAGATTTACCGGCACTAATCACTCTTCCGTTTTGAATAACGAGCGTTCCGTTTTTAATGGTTTCTGTAGCAGAAACATGAATCGTAGCGTTGGTAAATACAGTGTAGTTGTTATTTTTATCAGCACGTACACCGTCATTTTTAGGAAAATAATCCTGTGCATAAAAAGAAAACGAGCACAAGAGCAATCCTACAAAGGATAACTTTTTAATGAACATATTTTGTGGTTGAATTATTAAGTGGCTTAAAGATAAATGATGCTTATCCGTTTGTATAGGCATTAAGAGTTTTTTAACATCATAGGGCTCTAGGAAAATTCTTGTTATAATTGACTAGTAGAGCCACCATATAACTATAGGTCTTAAGTCCTTCTGGTTGATTATTAGCCTTTAGATAACCTGTGTAAAAATATTTAAATAAAGGTTCCAGAGGGTTTTCCATCTCATCCCAAAATGCTCGAGACAACGCATAGTTAGCTAGTATACCCGGTCTAATTTTTGCTCTAAGCGCAGCACCTTTATCCCTATCTCTTCGATATACATCATTCAAACAATACCGCAATGCAAAAATACTTCCCGAATATTGAAAATACACATCATCATTATTAAGGGTTGCCAGTACGGCAATAAAATTAGCTTCATTCTCCTTTGCATAACCTAATTGATGCGCTTGCTCGTGACAGCTTATTACCGGCCATCTGTGCCCAGGAACCAATCCATTTACTTGAGCTTCATTAGTTATTGGATTCAAATACCCACTATATCCCATAATAGATAGGGGATAACTGAGTAATGAACTTTTAATACTTTTAGGCGCATAATCCAATGTAGGAAACTGACTCGCGAGATTTTCATAGCCATTCAGGGTTGTTTTAAATAATTCCGCTTTCGCGAAAGCGTGATACTCCCCTCCACCATCTCGTGTTAATACCTCTACTGCGGTCGAATCATTAGCCGCCAATTGCTCGTGTAAATGATTACTTTTTGCTATCAATTTTTCGGTTAGAAGCAATAAGTCGTCTGTGGTATATTCATTTTCAATACCGAGAGATTCATGTAGTGGAAGCCTCAGATAGTTCAATCCCCATAGTAGATGAAACGCAAAATACACTATAGAAGCAATCGCCAGACTACGCAGTAAAAAGGCTTTCCACTCCTTCCCTCTTGTTTTTATAAAAAGGAAAAGGGCTCTAATAATTAGTAGTACTAATGCCGTATACATAAGGTCACCAAAGGAAAACGGCAACCAACCGAAAGTATATCGCGATATTTTAGAAATTACAGGATAGAGACCGTTACTGTAATAGGTTTCAACAGCTACTGGAAATTGTCCAATAATACGCACCACTATCATTTGAACAAATAATAGTAAGCCTACAATAAGAGTTACTTTATGGTTTTTCATAAAGTTTAAAAGTAGGCAAAAAGAGCAGGATAATTTCTTATTACACTGCTAAAATTAATCATCGTTTTTAGGTGTTATTTTTGATTACTTATCAATAGAAAACAGTACATTAGTAGGATACAATGGAACTTACCCAAGAGTACATAGAGGCAGAAAACAAAGAGCTTACAAGACAGTATAAGAAGCTACTGCGCATAAGTTATCAGACCTTATCTAAGGATGACAAGAAGATGATACGTAAAGCCTTTGAGATTGCTCTAGATGCGCATAAAGACCAACGCCGAAAGTCTGGTGAAGCTTATATTTTTCATCCTATGGCGGTGGCTCAGATTGTCGCCAAAGAGATAGGTCTCGATGCCACTTCTATAGCAGCAGCTCTCTTGCACGATGTTGTAGAAGACACCACCTATACATTAGCAGATTTAGAACAACTTTTTGGAGAAACGGTAGCTCGCATTGTAGATGGCTTGACTAAAATCTCTAATCTTAAAAAAGATAGAGATGTTTCGCTACAGGCAGAGAATTTTAGAAAGATGCTACTTACTCTCAATGATGACCCCAGGGTAATCATTATTAAAATTGCAGACCGCCTGCATAATATGCAGACTATGGATTCCATGCGGCCGGATAAACAACGTAAGATTTCTAGCGAAACACTTTATATATATGCACCGCTTGCGCATAGAATGGGACTTTATAATATCAAAACAGAACTTGAAGATTTAAGTCTTAAATATACCGAGCCAGAGGTGTTTCTAGATATTAAAAACAAAATAAAGGATAGCAAAGAACAACAGGAAAAATACATAAGAGACTTCAAAAAAATCATCCAAGATTCTTTAGATGATGAAGGTTTAAATTACAATATCCAAGGAAGGCCTAAGTCTATTTATAGCATTCGTCGTAAGATTATGGCACAAGGTGTGACTTTTGATGAAGTTTACGATAAATTTGCAATACGCATTATTTACAAAAGTGATAAGGCTAATGAAAAGTTCTTAGCCTGGAAAATATACTCCATAGTTACAGACCATTTTAGACCCAATCCTATACGATTGAGGGATTGGATTTCTTCGCCTAAAACCACAGGTTATGAAGCCCTGCATATTACAGTGATGGGACTCAAAGGAAGATGGGTAGAAGTGCAAATCCGATCAGAACGCATGCACGAAATAGCAGAAAAAGGTTATGCCGCCCATTTTAAATACAAGGAAGGAGATGACGGAGATAAAGGCCTAGATGAGTGGATTACTAAATTACAAGAGACTTTAGGAAACCCCGATACCAGTGCGGTAGATTTTGTTGAAAATTTTAAACTTAATCTTTACAACAAAGAAATATTTGTCTTCACTCCCCAGGGAGAATTGAAGTCTTTACCTAAAGGAGCAACCCCTCTAGATTTTGCATTTAGTGTTCATACAGAAGTAGGTTTGCGCACACGCGGTGCTCGTGTTAATGGCAAACTTGTACCTTTAAGTCAAGAGTTAAAAAGCGGTGATCAAGTGGAGATTATGACCTCTGAACACGCTAGACCTACAAACAACTGGCTAGATTATGCGACTACAGCCAGGGCTAGAACTAAAATAAAGTCATCTCTCAAAGAAGAAAAGAAAACTATTGCAGAAGATGGTAAAGCCACGCTTGCGCGAAAATTAAAATCTCAAAAAATACAATTAAACGAGAAGTCCATTAATGAACTGGTATCCTATTTTAAACTGAATACCAGCTTAGATTTATTTTATCGTGTTGGAATAGGAACTATAGATAATAAGATGATTAAAGAATTTGCATTACAACGCAGTAATGTCTTTATGAGTTTTATCAAAAATAAAATTAGAAAACCGACCAATACAGAAAATATTAATCGTGACGAGATTACTAACAAATATGATGATCTTGTTTTTGGGATAGGAGAACAGAAACTGGATTATTCTATGTCACAATGCTGTAACGCTATTCCTGGTGATACGGTTTTTGGGTTTACTACGATTAATGAAGGTATTAAAGTTCACAAGAATAATTGCCCCAACGCTATTGATTTGCAAAGTAAATACGCTTATAGAATCATACAAGCAAAATGGATAGACTCTAGTGCACAAGGCCATACTGTAGAAATAAAATTAACAGGAATAGATAATTTAGGTCTTGTAAATCAAGTGACTAAAGAAATTTCTGACCATATGCACGTTAATATTAAAGGAATTAGTTTTACTACTAACGGCGGTATTTTTAAAGGGAATATTACGGTAGTAGTTCAAACAAAAACACATCTTGATAAGTTAATGGAAAACCTTAAAAAAATCAATGGAATCGACAAAGTCACACGCGTTTAATTGCTTAACTTTGATTCTTTAAGAAGACCATGAGTGTAAAGGCTACGATAAACAAAGACCAAGAGGTTGTAAAGAATGTATTTACAACCTACCTAGAAGAGAAAGGACATCGCAAAACTCCTGAGCGTTATGCTATCTTACAGGAAATCTATACTCACAATGATCATTTTGATATTGAATCCTTATATGTCAATATGAAGAATAAAAACTATCGCGTGAGTAGAGCAACCCTTTACAACACCATAGAACTTTTATTGGAATGTGGCTTAGTGCGGAAGCACCAATTTGGACAGAGCCAAGCACAGTATGAAAAATCTTATTTTGACAAACAGCACGACCACGTAATCCTTACTGATACAGGTGAGGTTATTGAGTTTTGTGACCCTAGAATACAATCAATTAAAAAAACAATAGAAGAAGTGTTTGATATCACAATAGACAAGCACTCCCTTTATTTTTACGGAAAAAAGAACACCACAAACTAATAATACCAATGGCAGTAGACTTACTACTAGGTCTCCAATGGGGAGATGAAGGAAAAGGTAAAATTGTAGACGTACTTACCAAAAATTATGACATTATCGCTCGTTTTCAAGGTGGACCCAATGCGGGGCACACTTTAGAATTTGATGGGATAAAACACGTATTACATACCATCCCATCTGGGATTTTTCACGATAATGCGATGAACGTTATTGGAAATGGCGTTGTGATAGACCCCGTAATCTTTAATAGAGAATTAAATAACCTCAATAAGTTTGAAGGTATAGATTATAAGAGTAAGCTTATTATTTCGCGTAAAGCGCACTTAATATTACCCACTCATAGGCTGCTAGATGCAGCATCAGAAGCTTCTAAAGGAAAGGCTAAAATAGGCTCAACTCTTAAAGGAATAGGACCTACCTATATGGATAAAACAGGTCGTAACGGGATACGTGTAGGTGACTTAGAACTAACAGATTGGAAGGATCGCTATGCAACCCTAAGAGACAAGCATCTAACGATGATAGATTATTATGATGCTAAAATAGAATTTGATTTAGATGAATTAGAGTCAGAGTTTTTTGCCGCAATCAAAGTATTAAAATCTTTGCGTTTTATTGATTCAGAAGAGTATTTATATCAAGCACAAAAATCAGGAAAAACCATACTTGCAGAAGGTGCTCAAGGGTCACTCCTAGATATTGATTTTGGAACCTATCCATATGTAACTTCATCTAATACCACAGCAGCAGGAGCCTGTACTGGACTTGGAGTCCCTCCTAACCAGATAGGTGATGTCTTCGGGATTTTCAAGGCGTATACTACACGTGTAGGATCAGGTCCTTTCCCTACAGAGCTTTTTGATGAGGCAGGAGAAACAATGGGAAGAGTTGGTAACGAGTTTGGCGCTACCACAGGACGTCCTAGACGTTGTGGATGGTTAGATCTAGTGGCTCTTAAATATGCAGTGCGTGTTAATGGTGTTACCCAATTAATGATGATGAAAGGGGATGTGCTTTCTGGTTTTGACACCTTAAAAGTATGTACTTCTTATAACTACAAGGGAAAAGAAATCGATCATTTACCCTATAATATCGAGCCAGAAAATGTAGAGGTTGTATATAAAGAAATGGCAGGTTGGAGTGAAGATCTTACGGGTATGACAGAAGCTTCACAGCTACCTAAGGAGCTTAACAATTATATAGACTACCTAGAAAAAGAACTAGAAACTCCTATCAAAATTGTTTCTGTAGGACCCGATCGTACTCAAACAATACACAGATAAAAATTCACATACGTTTAGTAAAAACGGCATCCCTTTTGAGATACTCTTAACGGTTGCCGTTTTCTTTTTGGCTATTTTTGTTGCAATGATGCATTTTATATCACGATTGGAGTTTACGTATAACGCTTCCCAAAGTGTCGGGAAAGGTTTCATGCTCGCCATTACGGCCGGTAAGAAAGCGTACTTACTTCTATTCCTTTTTCTTACGATAAGCATCAGTTATGGGCAAGAAGCACCTAAAGAAATAGACATCACCTCTGATGTTTCCAGAATAGATGAAGAAAATTACCCAGGTGCATTTATAATGAACAAAACCACGAACCAAGTGTTTATTGAGCACGAAGGTATAGAAATGTGGTGTGATCTTGCTTTTCATTATAAGGAAGAAAATTTTGTGAAAGCCATAGGCAATGTACGCATACAACAAGGAGATTCTGTAGCGATGCGTAGCCAATATGCGGAGTATCGCGGGGATTCTAAGTTTGCCTATGCCCGTGGAAATGTTTGGCTTAAAAAAGACACTACAACGGTTACTTCAGATACGATGTATTTTGACCGAATAAAACAACAAGCCTACTATCGTAGTGGAGGTACCGTTACTTCTCCTAATAGTGAAATCACTAGTAGGATAGGACGATATTATTTAAACGACGATAAAATCTCTTTTATTAATGAGGTAGAAGTAGTTAATCCTCAATATGTAATCAATAGTGAGCAACTGGATTTTTATAGTGAGAATGAGCACGCCTATTTATATGGGCCTACTACCATTGTGAGTGACTCCTCACAAGTATATTGCGAACGAGGTTTTTATGACACTAAAAACGATAAAGGTTATTTCGTAAAAAACTCTCGTATAGACTACGATAATAGGCAAGTTTGGGGAGATAGTCTCTATTTTGATAGGGCTAGAAATTTTGCAAGTGCCACCAATAATATTAAAGTTCTAGATACCCTCAATAGTAGTCTAATCAAAGGGCACTATGCAGAGGTGTATAGAGACAAGGATTCTGTGTTTATTACACAACGTGCCGTTGCAATTACTGTAGAACAGCAAGACTCTGTCTATATTCACGGAGACAAACTTATTGTAACAGGCAAACCCGAAAACCGCATTGTAAGGGGCTTTTATAATGTAAAATTGTACAAAAGCGACTTAAGCGGTAAGTGTGATTCTATACACGTGAATCAGAAAACAGGCCTCACTCAGATGATTAATCGTCCGATATTATGGAGTGATGAAAGCCAGATAACTGGAGACAGCATACATCTGGTTAGTAATACGGTAACAGAAAAAATAGACACACTTAAAGTATTTGACAACTCCTTTATCATCCAGAAAGACTCTATTTCTGGTTATAATCAGATCAAAGGTCAATATCTCAATGGATACTTTAATGACGCCAATGAACTTGAGAAAGTAGATATTGAAAATAACGCAGAGAGTATTATTTACATACGAGAAGACACAGGCGCATTGCAAGGGATCGATAAGAGTAAATCTGCGTCAATTACGATAACCTTTATGGATAAGGCTATAGACGAGGTTATAAAATACAAGAATCCTGGCGGAGATATTTGGCCAGAATCACAATGGGTAGGACTACCGCAAACCTTACAGGATTTTGAATGGCGTGGCGACGAGCGTTTACGTAGTAAAGAAGATATTTTTAAAGGTGAGGCCCCTTTTGAGCTTACTAAAATTAAAGGGATCCCCTTACCAGAAATTGATACCGATTTCTTTGCGCCATCAGAAGAGGGAGAAGAACCTATTATACCCGATACTTCTGAGCTTACTAAAAATGACTTAGCACCGCGGGAAGAAGACCAACAAAGTGTTGGAACAACAGCCCAAGATGCAGCTTTATTAAATGAAAGACAATCTGTATTAGACCGCAATAATGCCGAGTCTCAAAAAGAAGAATATCAAAAGAAATACGGTACAGGAACTGTCAAGAAGAAGAAAGACAATTGAGTGTTGAGTGTTGAGTGAAATTTAAAAATCGGAGAATAGAAATACGAGAATATAGTAAACAAGAGTACAGAGTTTAGAAAACTATCTAATAAACCAACAATCCAAAATACCAACATACCCATAAACTTTCGTGAAAAAAGACTTTCTCACATATCAAGCGCAAACCACTCCTCACCCACTCGCTATGGAGGTAGCCCGCGCAGAAGGTTCTTATATTTATGACAAGCAAGGAAAACAGTATTTAGACTTTGTAGCTGGCGTTTCTGCCTGTAGTTTGGGTCACGGCCATCCTAAGGTAAAACAAGCTATTACTAAACAGCTGGATCAATATATGCACGTTATGGTATATGGCGAGTACGTGCAGGAGCCCGCTGTTGCACTGACTAAACTTTTAGCT
>JALZVV010000055.1 GCA_023299935.1 Dokdonia sp. | reverse complement strand
TATTCGTTATTCGTTATTCAAAAATATTCAATCTCCAACCCCTTTACCTCTTCAATGTAAAGTGTGCTTGGAAGGTACGCTGTGTGCCTATCTCATCTGGTTCTGTAAACTCTACTCTAAACCAGTAATCATTAGATGGCATTGCAGCACCATTAAAAGTACCGTCCCATCCTGGACTGGTTGGACTGAGTTGTTTGAGTAGTTTCCCGTATCTATCAAAGATAAATATCTTAGCATTCAGGTTAGGATTCACTCCTATTCCTATGATATTCCACGTATCGTGAAAACCATCGTTATTAGGGGTAAAGAATCTAGGGTAATCTATAATCCCTATCTCTACTTCTGTGATACTACAATCTGCTCCTATTCTTCTTCCAAAAACAGTATGGGTTCCTGGAGTTACTCCCGTAAAGACCATACTTGTCTGGAAAGCCCCATCATCTATAGCATACTCAAAATCGTCTTGACTACCATTAAATGCATTTATAAAGGACACCTCTACGGTATACACTCCTCCTGTATTGAATGAGCTCTCTATAACGGCTGCTGAGAATATAGGTCCGCTAATGGCTGTAAAAGTAGCTGATGCGATATATTCACAAATAGTAATAGGCCCCATTCCATCATCATAGGTAGCTGTGATAGTTAGCTGATAGGTTCCTGCTTGATTTACAGTCACTACAGGGTCTAATGAGATCAAGGCTCCGTCTAAAGTCCACTCATAATCATAGCTTGTGTCTGGAAGTGGTGTTTCTACCGTTCCATCTATAGTAAATGGATCGAGCACTTCGCCTGTAAATGGATCTACACAAATCACATCTCCTTCATCACTAAGGTCTGTGTATGGTAATGGCTCTACAGAAATCTCAAAGCTCACAATCTCACTTGGACACATCGAGAGATCATCTTCTACAGTTGCCCATATAGTTTGTGGGTTAGAGAGGTTCTGATACCCTTCAGGATTAGGAATTGGATTGATCCCTGCCTCTGCATCTGCTAGTGAGGTATAGTATATTACAGTAACCCCCATCTGCCCATCAATAATAGTAGCATCTTGATCGGTTAAGATAAAGGTAGCTGTATCTTGATTTGGGAAAATGTTGATTCCTAAATTATCTGCACACATCACCACATCATCTGCTCCCATCGCTAGAGGACTGCTTTCTACAGTAAAGATGATGTCTGTAAAATTAAGACAGCCTGTAGCATTGTTTTCAATACGTACAAATAACTGTTCTGCATCAGTTACTTCATAAGGACTTGTAAGGGTTGGAAAACCAACATCTGCTGCTCCTTGTGTTGCGTGATAGGTAATAGTGAAATCTGCAGTATTCTGTGGTGCTGCTAAGAATCCAATCTCATCTGCTAATGTTGCAAAGTCTAATGTTCCCATTGTATCATCTCCGTCAAAGGCCTCACAAAAGGTATAGGTTCCATCAAAATCAGGATCAATCTCTGGCAATGGATTTACAATCACATCAAAAGGCACTATCACAAAACAGAAATTACCAGGAATATTACTATCTACACGTGCAAATAGGGTTTGTCCGCCTGGAGTAGTATTGGGATAATTCGTTATATCTACAACCGCATTAGTCGTGTCTAAAGGATCTATTTCTGCATCAACAAGATTTTCAAATACCGTTATCGTTACATTCTCTGTTCCTTGTATCTCTGCGATAGTAAGAGTAAGATCAAAATTAATAAGGCCATTGGTGTTATCTCCATCACTATCATCATCACAGGCCTCTAGGGGTGTTGGATTAAAGTTAGGCGTAGGCAATGGCAATACAAAAATATCAAAGCTAATCTGATCGCTACATCCTGCAGCACTAGTGAGTACTACTTGAATGGTTTGTGGATTAGAGGTGTTCTCATAAGCCGTTGGATTAACAATAGGCGTATCACTAGTAAGATCTGCTAATGATGCATAGTATATGACACTTAAGGCATCAACCCCTCCTGTAATTAAAGCTTCATTAAGAGTAAGGTCAAAGATGAGCAATTCATCATCATCATCATCACATAGGGTTTGATTAAGATCTGCTGCTGTAGGATTAGCCACAGGTAATGGCTCTACAATCAGTCCAAAGTTTCCTACTGCAAAACAAGTATTTGCTGTGCCATCTGCATTCTCTAAACGTACCCATATAATCTCTGGCGTGGCTGTAGTACCCATACTCACATAGTTAGCAGGATCTACAATAGGCATAAAAGGAGGATCTGCTGGAGTTATGTCCTCAGCAGAAGCCTGGTCATTGTGATAGGTAATCACAAAGTCTGCAGGATTTTGTGCACCTAGAATGACAGCCTCATTTTGTGTAAGGTCAAAGAGTTCTTGTCCATCTGCGTTCTCATCACATAAAGTAATGTCTGGAAGCGTTGTTGGAAGTTCTGGCATTAAGAAAACTAATAAGTCTACAGTAAAGATTTTACTACAGGCCGTTGCTGTAGCAGGGTCTGTATCCTGAGCCACAATAAACAACTGCGTCATTCCTGCAATATTATTATAAGGTAAAGTAATATCAATCTCTCCTGCACCTGTATCTGCTTGTGCATTATCAAAGGTTTCGTAAAAACGAAGATCAATATTGGTTAAACCGGCTAATAAACCTGTAGCATAGGTTTGCAAATCAAATGTTGCAAATCCATCATCATCATCGTCACAAGCCGTAATTGGGGTTAATGGTTCTGGTAAGATTGGTAATGGATTTACAATAAGATCAATAGTAGTCTCTGCATCACACATCCCAGCTTGACTGCTAGTAATTTGTATAAAAATCGTCTGCGGACTTGTGGTATTGATAAAAGTATCTGCAGGTGTAATAGCAATGCCTGCATCTAAATCTGCTTGAGATTCAAAATAGCTAACGCTAAGATCTGGATCTCCAGCGACAATCCCTGCATCTAAGGAGGTCAGATCAAAAATGGTAATCCCATCATCATCTGTTCCTACTGTTGCTCCTTCAGTATCACAGGCTTCTAGTATTGCCGGTGGTGGTGTGAAGATAGGCTGTGGAGCAATCACTATATCAAACTGACCTATATTGGTACAACCGCTAATGGCATCTTCTAAACGTACAAATATCGTAGTAGGGCTAGCTGTAATCAGATAATTAACAGGATCTGCAATAGGAGTATCTGCTGCAGTACCTACATCTGCCATTGCACTGGCTAAAGTCTCGTGATAGGTCAAGTTAAAATCGGCTAGGGTTTGTGTCCCTAGTATCGTAGCTTGATTAACCGTAATATCCACAACTTCTTGTCCATCTTCATCATCATCACAAATGGTAAGCTCTGGAATTACTGCAGGCAGTACTGGACTTGGTAGTACAACAAGTTCAATTTCTATTACTCTAAAACATGCTGTCGCTGTTGCAGGATCTGTATCTGTTGCTCTTACCCATAGCGTTCCACCTGTAGTTTGATAGTTTGCGGGGTCTGCTATAAAAGGGGTGCCGATTTCTGCAGCTTCTGGTGTCTCGTGGAAAGTTAAGGCCATAAAGGCTTCTCCATTAATGATATCTGTCGTTACATCAGTAGTAAGATCAAAAATAGCTTCTCCATCGCCATCATCATCACATTCTTCTACTGCTGGAATTAGTGTAGGGGATGGTAATGGATTCACCACTAAAGTGAGTGTGATTAAATCAAAACATCCCGTTACTACATCTTCTACACGTACCCAAATGGTTTGATTTGCCGTCACTACATTCTGATACATATCTGCCAAGGTTGGAGTTGCTGCCTGAGCATCAGCCTGTGTAAGGTGATAGCTTACCACCCAATCATCATTACCTCCCGTAATCTCATCGTCTCTACTACGCAAATCAAAAGAGGCAAACTCATCTATATCACTTCCACTCTGCATATCATCACAGATCTCAAAAGCAACAGGTTGGATAGGAATAGGTAATGGGTTTACAATAAGATCTAAAGTCACAGATGCACTACAGAAAGTGGTAACACTCTGTACAATATCTGTCACTACAGCAACCACCGTAGTAGTATTACTAGCATGTGCAGCTGGATTGACAATAGTAGGTGTTCCTGCATCTGCTGTAGCTTGATCGAGAAACCAAGTTATTGTAAATACCGCAGGGTCTAAGCCATCAAGAATTTGAGCTTCTTGAGTTGTTAAATCAAAAATGGCCACGCCATCATCATTATCATCACATACCTCAAAGGCATCTGGCATATCGTTAGGCATTGGAGTATTAAGTACTACTAACTCTAAAGGCACTACATCAAAACAACCAGCGGCATTAAACACACGAACCCATACTATTTGGTTAAAAGGGTCATTGTTAATGTACATCATATTATCAAGCTCTAGGCCTACAGGAGCATTGTTTGCATCAGCTTCAGTAAGGTAATATTCTACACTAAGCGAAGTATCACCTCCAGTGATTTCTATATCACGGCTAGAGAGTACAAAGAAATTAAAGATTCCATCGTTATCTGGATCACATTGCTCAAAAGGAGCAGGTATCACAGCTACTGGACCAGAGAGCACTTCTACACGTAAATTTGCTGTAGAGAAACAACCTGTAAGGATATTTTCTACACGAGCCACTATAATCTGAGGATTGGTGGTATTGATAAAAGCAGTTGGATCTGGAATAGAGGCATCATTTGCTTGTGCACCTACAAGATCTAGGTGATAGCTTATAATAAGTTCGGGATCAAAAATTCCAGTAATCTCTAGATCTCTTGTGGTAAGGTCTATAGTCGTAAATCCATCATCTACACCATCAAGATCACATACT
>JALZVV010000054.1 GCA_023299935.1 Dokdonia sp. | reverse complement strand
AAAAAAAAACGGTTTTACAAATTTTTTAACAGTTAAGTTGTTGTTTTATAGCCTAATGTGGATTTCCGTAAAGAAATAGGCATTGTTTGTAATAGTTTAACGGCATAACGAGATTTACCTCTATGTTTTCCTTTATAACTCTAATTAATGTATTAAACTCCTTTTGCGATAATTGTTCTTTTTTAATAAATCGAGAATTTTATTTGCTGGTTTTGAGATACGGGTATTGCGAGTACATTTGCGTTTTGGAGAGGTTGGGAGAGATTTTGCCAGAGAGATTTGTTTCTTGGGCTTGAATATTATTAATTAGTCCAGAAACAATAAATAAAATGTTTAAGCACCATAAATAATTGTTTGTATCCAAGTTCATTCTATTTATTATCAAGTTTTTAACAGTTAAGTTAGTGCTTTTGTAGAGTTACAAAGTCAATTTCTAAAGGATTCTCTCATTTTTTTTAATTGCGATACAAACTCTTCATTACTGATAACGGGGTAATCAGGTATTTCTATTTTGAGATTTGTAGAAGTGCTTATTTTTATGGCTCTAAATACTAATCCTCCGCTGGATTCAGTTTCAAGAACTAATCCAGGTAAAGAATTATAATCTTTAGGACCGCTACTTATGGGTATTGAGGGGGCAAACCAAGCTGTAGTCAGTCTTTTTTTTATACCCGAACTCGTATTAATACTACTCGAATTGATTGCTTTCACGACTGGATAACCTAAAATTATTTTTTTTTCTGTTGTTATTTTCCATGTAAAAGGTTCAACCTTTATTAAGATTTCTGGAGTACTCCTAGGAACTTGAAAAGTTTCGTTAGTTTTAATTTTTTTGTAATAATTTCCTCCTTTTAAAATCTTAACGAGATTTAATTTTCTTCTATTTTCATTATTTAAAATGGGGTTATCGGTAAAAGAGGAATAATCTTGGTTTATTAATAATGTCGAAACTATATTTTCCGCATCGTTCTTTAATTTTTCCAGATCTGCTTGACTTTTATCCGATTTATCAATTCTTTCCAGAGTGTCGAAATTAATAGAGGCTTCATAAGTAATATTCCAATTTTGACATATTACGGTAGGCGATAATAGTAAGAGCGTAGCAGAAAATAATATGGAGTAGATATAATTCATAAGTATTTTTAAAGAAGGTAAGAATTAAGGGATTATTAGTAAGATAATAATCCCTTAAGTAACTTTCATCTAGTAAGTGTTACCGCCTGGAAATTGCACTTGTCCATCGCCACCACCAGAACAATAGGTAAAGTAGCAATCTGAGAAAAAATCAAATTCTTCTTGATATGTCCATCCATATTGGCTAGCATTGCCCGAAGCTCGATCGTCACACTCACTAAAACATCCAGTAGGTAAAACTTCCTTTTCAAGAACAAGAAACGAACTCATGGTAACAAACACCACACTTAAAACTAAAACTAATTTTTTCATAATGATAAGATTTTAAATTGATTATTTCTCGAATATCAAAAAAAAAAAAACGGTTTTACAAATTTTTTAACAGTTAAGTTGTTGTTTTATAGCGTAATGTGGATTTCCGTAAAGAAATAGGCATTGTTTGTAATAGTTTAACGGCATAACGAGATTTACCTATATGTTTTCCTTTATGTCTCAATTAATGTATTAAACTCCATTTGCAATAATTCCTCCTTTTTAATAAATCGAGAATTTTATCTGTTGGTCTTGAGATACGGGTATGGCGAGTACATTTGCGTTTTGGAGAGGTTGTGAGAGATTTTGCCAGATAGAGTTACTCTTGGCTTGAACAGAAAAAAATCCTGTTGTAAACAGGATTAGTAAAGAAAATTTATTGTTTGCAAAATAGATAATATACTCGTGATTTTATTGTTTCATTTTTTCAATTATAGCTAACATTCTATTGTTAAAACTCTCTCTTGTAATTCTTTTCCCTTTATAAGGTTTAGTTATGAAAAGAGATTTTATGTCTTTGATTTCAGTTGCCTCCAATATAAGGACATCATTCCTTTCTATTTTTAGAATTAAACCAGGTAAGCCATGAAACCCTTTAGGTCCAAAACTATAGTTCAGATTAGGTGCAAACCAAGCTATAATGCTCATTTCATTATCTGCTTCTTTATAAGTTAACGATGCTTTTTTACATTGAATTCCTAAAACTTCGATATTTCCAGAAACAATTTTCCAATTTTGTTTGTAAGAATCTTCAGAAATCAGCAAATCTTCACCTTGAAAGTTTTTTGCTTCAATGTATTCTTCTGTATTTATGTAAAATTTTTGATCCCTTTCAAAATTAGCTATAGGATTTATCTCAGCTCCAATGTCCATCTGATAAATTGTTTCAAAAATGGACTCTTGTCTTGAAGCTTTTAATGTATAAGTCATCTCTTCGTTATAAGATTTCAGCTTTTTAGCGTAATCTAGTTTGTATGTATCAATAGTAGGGTCATTTTCCAATTTTGAGATGTCATAATTGGAAACAGTTTTATATTTTACTTTTATTCCATCACTTTGAGAATAAGCGAAGCAATTGAATAAAAGTAAAAATAGAATTTTAAGTAATTGCATTTGTTATTGTTGATTTTCAACACAAGTATCAAAAGCCGCAGAGGCTAAATCTAAAGCTGCCGCAGTTGTACCTCCTTGAGCTAGTGCTTGATTGTATACAAATGACCAAGTATTAAAACACCATCGATCAGTTGGTAGTTCTTCATATTGTTCTTCGTTATTTGTTGCGAAAGAGCTCAAGGTGACAAACACAACGCTTAAAACTAAAACTAATTTTTTCATAATGATAAGATTTTAAATTGATTATTTATCAAAAGTCAAAAAAAAGCGGTTTTACGATTTTTTTAACAGTTAAGTTATTGTTTTATAGCATAATGTGGATTTCTGTAAAGAAATAGGCATTGTTTGTAATAGTTTAACGGCATAAAGAGATTTACCTACAAATTTTCATTTATAGCTCTAATTAATGTGTCAAACTCCTCCTGTAACAATTGCTCCTTTTTAATAAACCGAGCATCTTCCATAGTGTTTAAAGGAATGAGATGCACGTGCACGTGCGGTACTTCTAGTCCTATTACAGAAACGCCTATGCGTTTACACGAAACGACCTTTTCTAAGGCCATAGCTACTTTTCTTGAGAAGGCCATAAGATCGAGATACTCCTGTTCTGGCAGCTCAAAAAGGTTATTTACTTCTCTTTTAGGAATACAGAGTGTGTGTCCTTTTGCATTAGGGTTAATATCTAATATTGCAATATGACTATCATCTTCTGTAATGATGTGTCCAGGGATTTCTCTATTTATTATTTTTGTGAATATTGATGGCATAGGATGAAATTAAAATACTCCAAACTGGAGAGTGATTGTTTATGTGTTATTCTGAGAATCTGAAACAAGTTCAGATTGACGTGTTCCATATGTTTATTGATACTTCAAAAATCTCCAATCGTTAATCTTCAATCTCCAATTTCTGCATTCATCATTCTACGGTTCGATATTGGATATTCTTCATTCCTGCGGTAGTTTCGATATCATTTTACTTTTTACAAAAGCAAAATCACTCAACCAACTTGTGTTGCTGCCTCGAAAATCTCCAATCTCCAATCTCCAATCGTTAATCTTCAATTTCAGCATTCATCATTCTGCGGTTCGATATTGGATATTCTTCATTCCTGCTGTAGTTTCGATACAGTTTTACTTTTTACAAAAGCAAAATCACTCAACCACCTTGTTTTATTACTTCAAAAATCTCCAATCTCCAATCGTT
>JALZVV010000053.1 GCA_023299935.1 Dokdonia sp. | reverse complement strand
GGATCTACGAGATAGAACTTACAACTTAGTTCAATATGATAGACCTGCTGTTTGTGTTTGATCAGAAAGTCTAATTCTCCAATGGTTTTGTTGCCTTTTTTAATTTGAATACTATGTGCAATGATTTCATAATCGGGATGAGCATCCAGAAGCTGAAGAAAGACAAATTCAACTTGATGTCCAAGTCTTATAGTCTTGGCTATAGGCTTAGCCTTGAAAGTATTTAAATCAACTTCAGGAATCCTGAACTGTTGCAGGCCAAACTGTTCCTGTTTCCAGAGGGGTTGTGTGTTTAAAAAGCCTTCAAATAGTTTCACTCAATAAAAATACAAAAGGTCATCTGTATACGATGACCTCTTAGATTATTTAGAATGTTAAAATTAGTGTAACTAGCCTTTCTCAGCACAAGATTTAGAATAAAAATATAGGAAGACAGAAAACACAATAACTACAATAGGCATGTAAATAGCTTCTTGTCCCATAATTTCAGTAACCTTGGTTCCTAATATATAATAGCCTTCTACTATAAAAACAGTAATCATAGAGACTAAAAAGAGAAATACAGTAACTTTTTTCCGCATAAGTAGTGTAATAGCTCCCACTAAGCCACTTATAGTCGCTATCCCAAAAATCACAGTATACCAATTGGGAAAGCTGTTATACAAATTGATGGCGTCTTCGCTTAATCCTTCAAATATTATTTCTGGGAAGAAAATAGGCCCAATAAACTGAAAAATACCCATTATATTCCAAAGTAAAGCAATGATTGCTAACACCCAAAAAAGCGTATTCGGTTTGTTTATTAGTGTCATTTTGTTTGATTTTTAAGGTTGTTTTACCCTTCAATGTACATATTTTTGTACAATGTTTGAAAAACGCTTCTATTATTTACTTAAGATTCAATACCTGGGATTTAGATATCATGGCTGGCAAGAGCAGCCCGATGTGCTTACGGTAGAGCGTATGATGAAACGCACTTTTGCCTATATTTTACAACATAAGAACTTTAAATTACTAGCTTCTGGTCGCACAGATGCAAAAGTTTCTGCAAACGCCTTGTATGTAGAACTTTTCTTAAATGATAACCCCTTACCAGAAAAAGATTTTCTCGAGCTTTTAAATGCCAATTTACCACAGGATATTCGTTGTTTGGAAATTTCGGTAGTTGATAAACAGTTCAATGTGATGGATGCGCCTAAAGAGAAGGAGTATTTGTATCTCTTTTCCTTTGGTAAAAAAAATCATCCCTTTGCGGCTCCATATATGGTTAATATTGCGCAAAGTCTTGATATTCCACTCATGCAGGAAGCGGCAAAGTTATTTGAAGGAACGCACGATTTTAGAAGCTATGCGTATAAGCCCAATCCAGAGACTAAAACGATGGGGACTATCCGTATTTCAGAAATAGTAGAAAATAGCTTGTATACGGCTAATTTCTTTCCAGAGGAGAGCTATCTTTTTCGCGTAAGCGGGAAAGGTTTTAAAAGACATCAAATCCGATTAATGATGGGCGTATTGTTTGATTTAGGAACAGGGAAAATTACAATTGACTTCATAAAAAAAACCCTAGAACCGGAGAATGGTATTAAGTTAGAACATATTGCTCAAGCAAGCGGATTGATTTTACATGAAGTTAGTTTGTAATTCTTAACTTTAGGGTTTACATTAAAAGTTATGAATACGATACCAAAATCTTCTTTTTCTTTCTTGAAAAAATTGGCCAAAAACAATCATAGAGATTGGATGACTGAGCATAAAAAAGAATATCAAAGTAGTGAGAAAGCCTTGAAAGCCTTCTATGCTGATATGGTTGCTGGTCTTAATGAAGATGATGAAATCGAGAAACTTAAAGTCTTTAGAATTAATAGGGATATACGATTTAGTAAGGATAAGACACCTTATAACAAACATAGGAGTGTGAGTTTTAGTAGGGCAGGAGCCCATCGTAGAGGCGGCTATTATTTACGTTTAGAACCCGGAGGGAATTCTGTGGTAGCTGGAGGATTTTTTAACCCTGAGGCTAATGATTTAAAACGTATTCGTACAGAGTTTCAAATGGATGCCAGTGAGATAAGGGATATCCTTAAAGAACCTGCTTTTGCCAAAGCTTATGGCGGAGTATTCACTCCCAGAGATCCGCTAAAAACAGCCCCTAAAGGTTTTGATAAAAATGACCCTAATGTAGATTTACTAAGATTGAAAAGCTTTTTTGTGACACGTGCATTTACAGATGAAGAGGTGCAAGCACCAGATTTTGGAGCTACAGTATTGGCACATTTTAGGTTGTTACGACCCTTTTTTGATTATATGAGTGATGTGCTTACCACAGATTTAAATGGGGAGTCTTTAATTGATTAATCCTTGCGGTTCTTATTGCGCTTGCGAATGATTATATAGCTAAGGATTAAAAGTATAGGCAATGCGATAAAGACCACCAGCTCCAGTGGAGAAGATGGGTCTATAGGGCTATTTTCGCTTGTTTGAGGTATTATTTCTATACGTAGCATTAACTCACTTTTTCTAAAGTTGTAGGTCGTTCAAAAAGTTGAATTTGACTCACAAGACGTTCTTTTACAATATTCATCATTCGTTTGTTAAGGGCAGAAGAATTTTGCATATAGGTTAGATACTCTTCAACCGTAAATTGCCCGATAATCATACCTTTTAAGCTATTTCTGAACTTCATATCCTTATGTATGGCATTCTCTACGTATGCCAATCGTTTATCTAAGGTTAGATCGTAAAAAACATTCTTTCGTTTGCATATATAATTCCTAAATACTTCAATAAGCAAAGGGTTTTGGAGTTTGGCTATGGGTCTGAGCGTGGCATTTTGGAATTGCTCGTCTTGACTCATACCATCGTGTACTTTTGCACTAGATATTTGCGGTCTAATACGTTTAATATCGTTAGCTCTATCGTTCATAATAATGAGTGTTTATTAAATATACAAAGTGATTAGGGCGCTTTCGCGAAAAGCGGGCTAGAATTGTAAACGACTTATAAACAAAAAAACCTGCTCTTTTTTGAACAGGCTTTTTATATTCTTAAAATCACTAAAAGTGATTATTTTGCTTTTAAGAAATCTTCTAAAGAATCGATACTCAAAGCAGGTACATTGTTTTTTGCCATATACTTCTCCAATTTAGCAAATTGCTTAGATTTAATCTTGGCAAAATCTGTTTTAGCATCATCAAAACGATCCGTTAAAAGTTTAATATTGTCCAATTGTGGTTGACTAGGAGCCTCAAAATTTGCTGCTACATCTGCATAAATAGCACTGAGCTTTTCTCTTAGTTGTAATGGCGCAGTACCCACATAATTATCTCCTGTAGTAACTACTAATGTTTCCTTAAGCGCAGTAAGTTCATCAATGAGAGCTTGGGCTACTTTAGTTGCCTTTGCATCGGTGTCCTTTAGACTTGTAGCAGCCTTTACCATCTCGTCAAGCTCATATACTAAATAAGCGAGATCTTCTTGCTCTTTCATGAGATCTCTTGTAGTATCATATTGCGCTTTACGCTCCGGCGAACTTATGAAGGAGTTTGGATCATTTTTAATCTCAAAGGTAGTTTCGTAGGTGTCTTTACTTTTTTTAAGCACGGCCTTATACATTCCAGCCTTAGCTCTAGGAG
Organism: Dokdonia sp.; assembly: GCA_023299935.1. Taxonomy (GTDB): domain Bacteria; phylum Bacteroidota; class Bacteroidia; order Flavobacteriales; family Flavobacteriaceae; genus Dokdonia. The sequence continues at coordinate 3,697 of JALZVV010000053.1, read as the reverse complement.
CTGTGAATCCTCCAAGAGCAAAAGTTTTTGCCGCGGCTAGTTTAGGTGGTTTTTCGCTATAATTCCATCTCACAATATTGATACCTTTAGATTTCCCAGCACCCAACTCCGTGATTAGGTTACCATCCATGTCCTGTATCTCTAAACTCATTTTCCCAAAGGTGTGACGTTTATTGAGATAATATTTAATAGCTACAGAAGTTCCAGGGTTAGGCCCTACAAACTGAAGTTCTGTACTACCGCCACCAAAACCGCCTTCTTCTACCATAATACCAGGTTTGGCATCAAAAAAATGAACCTTTTTTTCTAGTATTTCAGGAGTAACACTTCTTAGTACACTAATGTCGTCTACGATAATAACGCCTCTACCGTGCGTACCGCATACAATATCGTTAGTTTGCTTTTGTAAGTCGATAAAATGAACAGCCGTAGGAGGGAAGTTATTGGTAAAGTGAGACCAATTGGCACCACCGTCTACAGTAATATAAAGTCCATCTTCTGCGCCTAAGAATAATAAGTTTTCATTTTCATAATCCTCTTGAATATTACGTGCAAATAAGGTTAAATCATCTGAGGTGATGTCTTTCCAACTTGCTCCATAATCTGTAGTTTTATAAACGTAAGGCTTCATATCACCACTGGCGTGTCCATCAAAAACAGCGTAAGCTGTTCCTTTCCCGTGTACACTAGCCTCTATATGATATACCCAAGTATTTGCTGGTAATCCAGGAACATTAGCTACTACATTTTTCCAGTTTTCCCCTCCATCTTTTGTGATTTGTAGATTACCATCATCAGTACCTACCCAAATCACTTTCTCATCAATAGGAGATTCTGCTATTGTAAAAATTGTTGTATGCGTTTCTGCACCGGAATTATCGGCAGATAGACCTCCAGAGTTTTTACCCTGTTTTGCAGGATCATTAGTCGTTAGATCTGGCGAGATAATTTTCCAAGAATCCCCCATATCTTCACTCACGTGAAGAAACTGGCTCCCCATATAAAAACGATCCGGTTGATGTGTACTTGTCGCCATAGGCGGATTCCAATTAAAACGTAAATCGTCATAACCAGCAACAGGAAGTGGCTTCACATTTTTTGTATAGTTACGTTCCATATCGTAACGCCATACATTGTCTGCACCTTGCATCTCTGAATATAAAATTTCTTTTGTAGGATGGGGTAGTACTCTAAATCCGTCACCTACGCCCACGCGTACCCAGTCACGGGCTTCTATACCTCCTGGGGAAGAAGAAGGGCCATACCAAGAACCATTATCTTGTAAACCTCCATAAATACGATAAGGCTCTGCATTATCAACACTTATATGATAGAACTGCGATAAGGGTAAATTACCCACGATTTCCATAGTAGTACCACCATTCCAAGAACGGTATACACCACCGTCTGTACCGGCGTGCATAATATCTGAATTATGGATGTCAAAGACAAAATCGTGTATATCTGAGTGCATATTCCCTAATGCTTTGAAGGTTTTCCCTCCATCTCTGGAAATAGAACCGCTTAAGCCTCCTTTTATAAGGATATCTGGGTTTTTAGGATCCACTACAATACGCGAGAAGTAAAAAGGTCTCACTGTAAGTCCAAAATCTCCATTGGTTTTTTCCCAAGAGCTACCAGCGTTATTTGACACATATAAGCCTTTATCTTCATCTTTTTCTGATTCAATAACCGCATAAATACGATTAGTATCAGAAGGAGCAACAGCTACCGCTATTCTCCCCAGCTTTCCTGCAGGAAATCCGGTATGTATTTTATTCCAAGTAGCACCACCATCGGTTGATTTATACAGAGCACTTTTTTCTCCTCCGGAGTTAAAATTCCAAGCAGTTCTTCTAAACTCCCACATGGAAGCATATAGAACGTTAGGGTTTTTAGGATCCATAATTAAATCTGCAACTCCTGTCGTATTGTCTACATATAATATCTTCTTCCAGGTGTCACCACCATCCGTGGTCTTATAAACACCACGATCATCACTATCACTCCATAGTGCCCCAAGGACTCCTACATAAGCAACATTGCCGTCTTTGGGATGTATTTCAATACCCGAAATACGTTCAGAATTTTCAAAACCGGCAATTTCTTTCCAATTAGAGCCTCCATCTGTAGTTTTAAAAAGACCAGCTCCTATGGATACAGAATTACGTGTCCATATTTCTCCTGTACCTACCCAAACGGTTTGATCAGGATCTGTAGGGTCTACAGCAACCTGACCTATGGATTGAATGTGATCTTCAAAAATAGGAGCGTAACTAGCTCCACCATCATTAGACTTCCAGACACCACCTCCAGCAGTACCGGTGTAAATAACTTGAGCATTAGTGGGATGCGTCTCCATATCTATGATACGACCACTCATAAGAGCTGGTCCTATCTGTCTTGCAGAGATATCTCCAAAAAGTTCTTTCCCCTTAAGTGCAACTTCCTGTGCAACTCCTTGTAAGGATACTAATAAAAATAAGCATCCTATGAACAAATACGATTTTTTCATTGATTAATGATTTTAGTTAATTGATTGTGATAAGAGATAAAAAATCCCCAGTTGAGGCTGAGGATTTTTTTTATAAGCCTACTATTACTGTTGTGGCATCTTGAAGATAGCATCATCAATGTCTGTATTCACTTCAATTTTTTCAATTTTAATTGATTGTCCAGTTTGCCCATTGAATTTAGTAATGATATTGTGCGCATAGTATACATCTCCAGCCTCTAAATAATCACTATAAACAGTCTGAGCAGTGCTTCCTTTTCCTGGGCCAGACTTAGCCGTAGACTCACTCATTACAGGTACAAATGTCTCTTTGTCAAAATAAAAGGTTGTAAAGTTTTCTTCTTCCTTACCGTCTACAACTATTGGTTTTTTAGTAAGTTTAATCGTAAAACAATCGGTTCCTTCCACTGTTTTATCTTCAAGCTTTTTCAGGCTATATCCTTTTTCTTTATATCTAATAAAGGAATCAATAACGTCTTTAGACTCTGCCTTATATTGCGCAGATGCCTCTGCATCCATCGCCTCGGCTTTTTGAGTTTGAAAGTTAGTCCCCCACATTTGCTCTCCATCAAAAGCTTGAGGAACAAATTTTTGACCCTGAAGATCTATACTAGTTTGCATTCTTCCGTCTGCCATTACAATTTGAGTAAAAGGGAATTCCTGTGGCCCCATACCCGCAACACCCGTCATGGCCATTGATTTAATAGACTTCCAAGCCTCTTCACCACCAGTAGCTTCATGATAATTAGCCACGATTTCTTCTGCCGTTTGTGCTTGAGTTGGAAATGCAATAGCTGCAATAAATAGTGCAACAAGTAATTTGATAGTTTTCATAATGTATTTTTATTAGAGTTTGATATCTTGTAGTAAGACTAGAATCGTGCCAGAATGTTACATAAATATCCAATTTTTTTCAATGCTTTTCAAATTAAGAGCCTTTATATTTTAAATTTCTATGCGTTACGCTATCGTTATCGTAGTTTTTATAAAGTTCTTTCTGCTTTCAAAAACGATTATTTTATCTTTATCGAAAGCAGAATTAATTTAGCCAAATGAAATCTTAAATGAGCAAAGTGTATGTAATTATGGGGGTGTCTGGAGTAGGTAAAACTACTATTGGAAGACTTTTAGCTCACGAAATGGATTTGCCGTTCTATGATGCAGATGATTTTCACCCCGAAG
>JALZVV010000052.1 GCA_023299935.1 Dokdonia sp. | reverse complement strand
GCCAGCTGAAAGTCTCGAAATCTATCAAAAGTCTCCTTTCCTATTCTAAGCGGATTTAAAAGCAAAACGAAATAATAATGCGGATTAGCACTCAAACGGTAAAAGCTTACTCATATGTGTCGTGCAAGAAGGTAACAAGAGTGTATAGTTCATTGCTGCAGGATTTCTAATCGGAATTATTTGTAATTTGTTATCTTTAAGTCCAGCGGAAAGAATCCTGCGGATTTTTCCGCAACGAAACTATACACAAGACCGATATATGGAATAAACTTGTAAGCACATAATCTATGTAATTGGTATAATATCAGTATGCTGTGTAAAAATAGCCTAATTTGTTATACAAAATGCCTATTCGTGTTATTCATTATGTTATACAAAATACCTAACTATATTAATAGACATGCAGACCTATAAATATTCTTCGGGACACATATATCCTTGTATTTCCCAAACTTGGCTGCGCTAGGACGTTAATGGATTTTTCCTTAATGAGTGCGGTAAAGAGTGCCACAAAGTTTTTCATTTTTTGAGCTTCGAATCACACAAAAAATTAAAAACAAGCCCCTTTTTTACTAATAGCCAACAGCCAACAGCTAATCATTACCATTTAATAATAGAGCTCGCCCAGGTAAATCCACTACCAAAAGCCGCTAGAACCACAGTATCTCCTTCCTTCACTTTGCCATTTTCCCATGCTTCAGTGAGGGCAATAGGGATAGAGGCAGCCGTAGTATTCCCGTATTTCTGGATATTGTTATAAACTTGATCATCACTTAAGTTAAACTTGCGTTGTACAAACTGCGCGATTCTCAAATTGGCTTGATGCGGGATAAGCATATCAATATCATCCGGGCTAAGTTTATTTTTTGCCAGCCCTTCCATAATTACTTCAGAGAACCGACCTACTGCATTTTTAAATACAAATTGTCCGTTCATATAGGGGTAGTAAGGGATATTTTCTTGTGGATTCTCTTCAATAATTTGCGGTACCCAATGCTCCGTACTAGGACCTTGCAAGCAGAGTTCTAAGGCGTGCTCTCCTTGACTGTGCAAATGAGAAGAAAGAATTCCTTTAGAAGTATCTTCTTCTCTAGTGAGTACTGCCGCTCCAGCACCATCACCAAAAATCACAGAAACAGATCGCCCTCGTGTTGTAAAGTCTAAGCCGCCACTATGGTTTTCAGACCCAATAACCAGCACGTTTTTATACATTCCCGTTTTAATAAATTGGTCTGCCGTAGCAAGGGCATATACAAAGCCACTGCACTGGTTGCGCACATCTAAGGCGGGTATGGTTTTCATATCCATAAGATGTTGTACTTGCACCCCACAGCCAGGAAAATAATAATCTGGACTTAGGGTCGCAAACACGATCATATCAATATCGTCTTTGCTAAGACCAGCTCTTTCTATGGCAATCTGGGCTGCTTTTACACCCATCTTGGCCGTTGTATTGCCATCCCCTTTTTTGATATGACGGCGTTCCTCAATACCGGTGCGCTCCTGTATCCAGGCGTCATTAGTATCCATCAGTTTAGCTAAGTCATCGTTAGTAACAATATTTTCGGGAACATAAGCGCCTAGACCGGCGATTTTAGAATTGTACATAGTCGTTTCTTTGTTGGTAGTGCGCTTTCCTACCTACCGGCAGGCGCAAAAGCGTACTTGGCAAATATATTGTTTTAAGAAGATACTATAAAAGAAGCATTAAAGCTATATTTTGGGCACACCCTACCTAGTAAAAAGGTCAATCTACAACACAAAAAAAGGAGCATCCTACTACAAATACTCCTTTTAAAAAATAACCTAACTACTAACTACCACGCAAGAAAAGCGCAGCAATTAATGCCTTTTGCCTAAGCCACTTTGTGCTTAGGAGTATACATTTTATAATTTTGAACCTTCACTTTTGAACCTAAATCGTGCATTAAATTGTACAGTCCAAAAAATGTTCTATTGATGTATAAGAAATGCTTACTACCTCTATTTCCGTTCATTTTACGAATGGCAGTGTCTTTGCTATATTTTTCACTTAAAGCAGCAATTCGGTCAAAAAATGATGTGTCATTAAAATCAAACTCTTCCTTGTGAAATGGCTCTGTAAACAAGCTTAGCATCTCATGAAAAAGCGCAGAGAAAAATTCTATTTCTTTTTGGCCATCTTCAGGTCTTAGGATTTCTAAAGCGTAGAGCTTTTCTTGAAAAAGAGCTGGGTTATTAATAATTTCCCTTTCTGCTAACTCAAAATAAGGCACGTAAAAACGCTCTGGCACTTCTTTGATACAACCAAAATCTATAGCTACCAGCTCGTTCTGTTCATTAACTAAGAAATTTCCAGGATGCGGGTCAGCATGTACTCGTCGTAGTACATGCATCTGGTACATATAAAAATCCCACAAGGCTTGTCCTATGGTATTGGATATCTCTGGATTATTATTGTGCGCCACAAACTCACTTAAGTGCTCTCCGTTCATCCAGTCCATGCTCAGGATGCGTTCACTAGATAATTCAGGATAATAGGTAGGGAATCTAAGATTGGGAATATGTGCACAATCTGTAGTCATGGCAATACTTTGTTCCAGTTCTAAGTTATAGTTTGTTTCTTCAAGTAGCTTTTCTTCAATTTCTTTAAAGTATTTTTCTTTTCCTTTTCCCTG
>JALZVV010000051.1 GCA_023299935.1 Dokdonia sp. | reverse complement strand
TTGAGCTTGAAAAAGCTATCAATAGTAGTGAGTTTGTTATTGCCCGATCAGGATATACCACTATTATGGATTTGGCACATCTAGCGAAAAAAGCTTTTTTTATTCCTACACCGGGACAGACGGAACAGGAGTATCTCGCAAAACGCTTAGCGCAAAAAGCTTATGCCCCCTTTTGTGAACAACAGGATTTTACAGCGAAACACTTAGATAAAATAGATTCCTATACTGGACTAAAAAATATGGATAAGCATCAAAATTTAATACAGTTCTTCGGCCTTTTCAAGGGTGAATGAAAATTCTGAGCCCACACCATTTTCACTTTCTACATAGATTTTCTCTTCGTGTGCTTCTATAATATGTTTGACAATAGAAAGACCCAGTCCTGAACCTCCTACTTTTCTATTGCCTGTTTTGTCTACCCTATAAAACCGTTCAAATAAACGAGGGAGATGATCTTCTTCAATCCCTTCTCCATTATCTGTAACTCGAACTAATAATTTATTTTGAATTAAATCCTGAACACTTACTTCTGTCGTTCCTTTTTTCTTGCCATATTTAATGGAGTTATCGACAAGGTTAGTTACCACTTGCTGAATACGCTCCTCATCGCCATTAACATAAACGGCCTCCATATACTCTTTATCAAAAGTAAGCGTAACGTTTTTTCTATTGGCCTTCATCTCAAGAAGGTCAAAAGTGTTTTTTATAACTTCAATAATATTAAAATGGTCGTAGTCAAGATGTAAATCGCCTACTTCCAATTTAGATATCATATCTAAGTCATTAACGAGATAAATTAGTCGTTCTACTCCTTTATTGGCTCTTTGTAGGTATTTATCTCTAACTGCTATGTCATTTATTGCACCATCCCTGAGTGTTAAAATATATCCTTGAACCGTGAATAAAGGCGTTTTTAGCTCGTGAGCTATATTACCCATAAACTCTTTACGGTAGCCTTCTGTAATTCTGAGACCTTCTACTTCAGAGCGTTTTTGCGCTGCAAATCGCTGAACTTCCTTCTCTAGGGTACCCATATCCGTAATTATATTTTCATCAGGGAAACTTGCTTCATCTAATATGGAAACATTGTCGTATAATTTTTTAAGACGGCGGTAAATATATTTCTGAACACGATATTGAATGATAAAAAAACAGAGTATTAAACTCACAATAGCCAGTGCACCTATAGCTAGGGTATTGAATTGAAATTTAAAGTAAAAAACAGCAAAAAGGCCTACGGCCATTATTGCTCCAATATACACGGCGGTAATAATTGCAAAGACATAAGATTTAAACGATGTAGATGTCATTATTCCACAAATTTATAACCTACTCCTTTAATAGTTTTGAAAGACTCATCACCTATTTTTTCGCGAAGTTTTCTAATATGCACATCTATGGTTCTTCCTCCTACTACAACTTCATTACCCCAAACTCTATTTAATATATCCTCTCTTTTAAATACTTTTCCTGGTTTGGAGGCTAATAAAGAAAGTAATTCAAATTCTTTTCTAGGTAGGAGAAGTTCTTCTTTGCCTTTTAGAACTTTATACTCCTCTCTGTTAATTACAATTTTACCTACTTTAAGAATTTCTTCTGATTTTTTATTCTCTTTAAGTCGGCGCAAAAGTCCTTTTACTTTACTTATAAGTACTTTAGGCTTTATAGGTTTGGTAATATAATCGTCTGCTCCCGCTTCATAACCGGCTACTTGAGAATAATCTTCTCCTCGAGCCGTAAAAAAAGTGATTATCGTATTTTCTAAATCCGAATGCTCTCGCAATTTTTCACAAGCCTCGATACCATCCATTTCTGGCATCATAACATCTAGAATGATTAAATGCGGCTTTATCTTTTTTGCAAGTTTAACCGCTTTAAGTCCATTCTCTGCAGTACTAATTTGATAGCCCTCGTTAGCTAGATTATATCCTACTATTTCTAGAATATCCGGCTCATCATCTACAAGAAGAATTTTAATGTCTTTATTTTTCATAGGAAAGGCAAATTTGCTGGCTAAACATAGTTTATAAGTAAGAAACAGCTTACGGACTTGAAAGATAGATTTTTGATTTCAAAAACACCGTTAATCCATATTAAAAATAGGTTAAGGATTTAACTTTACACAATATGTGCAAAACACTTCATGTATTATAGTATTCTTCTTGTCTAAGGGCGCTTTTGTTTTATACCTTTGATATAATGAAGGTCTTTAAATCGATTAATGATATTGTTACTCCTGCCCAATTTAAAGATTGTGCTTTGAGCTTATTCCAATATCAATTTGAGCATAATCCTGTATATCGCTCTTTTTGTGACCTTCTATATATACACCCTTCAGATGTTCAAGGTCTTGAGCAGATTCCTTATCTGCCTATTGAATTTTTTAAAACGCATGCTGTACATACTCAACCTGCAATCCCAAGTTTATATTTTACAAGTAGTGGCACTACCTCATCAAATACTAGTAAACACTATGTAGCAGATATAAATGATTACATTCAAAGCTTTACTCTCGGATTTAACGTAGCATACGGAGATGTTTCAGAATACGCAATCTTAGCATTACTTCCTAACTATCTTGAGCGAGAAGGGTCTTCCTTAATCTATATGGTAGATTATCTTATCCAATCTTCTAACAACGAGCATAGTGGATTTTACTTAAATGATCATTTCGCTCTAAGCGAAAAAATAAACTATTTAGAAAGTATTGGGCAAAAAACCATACTTCTTGGAGTTAGTTTTGCCTTGTTGGATTTTGTTGAAAAATACAGTTTTAGTCTCAAAAATACCCTAGTGATGGATACTGGCGGAATGAAAGGCAGGCGCAAGGAACTTGTTCTTGAGGAATTACACGGTATACTAAAAAAAGGCTTTGGAGTTAATCATATACATAGCGAATATGGTATGACAGAGCTATTATCACAGGCATATTCTAAAGGAGATGGGATTTTTAATTCTCCCCCTTGGATGAAAGTAATCGCTAGAGACCCAGAAGATCCTTTTTCTCTTCTTCCTGCAAATAAAACAGGTGGCTTATCTATTATTGATTTAGCCAATAAAAATTCTTGCCCGTTTATTGCTACTCAAGATTTAGGAAAAGTATATCCAAACGGCTCTTTCTCAGTAGCTGGAAGATTTGATAATTCTGATATTAGAGGATGTAATTTAATGGTACTATAATTTTTTTGTGCTCACTCTTGTAATGTTCTCTATTTCTTGCGACCTAATAGGCAATAAGAAAATAATTTGAATGAAATCATTACCCTACATCCTGTTCTTTTTTGTTGCAATCAGTGCTGGAGCTCAGCAGATGGATTACAACTTGAAAAAAGGTTTTGTTGCAGAAGGTTATGATGTTACAGAATATTTTAATGATAATCCTTTAGCAGGTAATAACGCATACACTTTAAACCACGACGGTGTAAAATATAAATTTGCTAGCCAAGAAAATTTAAGCAAGTTTAAAGCAAATCCTACTCAATTTATTCCTCAATATGGCGGTTATTGTGCCTATGCCATTGCAGATAAAGGGAAGAAAGTAGGTGTCAATCCAGAAACTTTTGAAATACGAGACGGAAAACTCTATCTATTCTATAATAAATGGGGCACGAACACTCTGGAAAGTTGGATAGAAGAAGGACCAGAAAAATTACGAGGTCAAGCAGATGCTGCCTGGACCAAAGTACAATATAAATAACAGCATTGAAGAGCAATTATATTCATAATTGATTGGTTAGTTAGTTTGAAAACTCCGGTAGCATCTCGCTATCGGGGTTTTTATTTTTAGGACACTTTTTAAATAGTATGTACAGACCGTATTACACTACTCTTATAATAAAGTAGTTCTTCTTCCCTCTTTGTAATAGCACATATTTATCGCTTATCAAACTATCAGTAGTAATCTCAAAGGACTCTGTTACTTTTACTTTATTTACTGATATTGAATTCTCTTTAAGTGCGCGTCTTGCTTCTCCATTAGATTTTAAAAACCTTGTTTTTTCTGCAAGCGCTCCTATCATATCCAAGCCATTTTCTATTTCGCTAGATAAGACATCGCCTTGAGGAACTCCTTCAAATACGTCTAGAAAAGTTGCTTCATCTAATTGCTTGAGATCTTCATCTGTAGATTTTCCGAATAAAATATTAGATGCCTTGATTGCATTTTCTAAAGCTTCTTCATCGTGCACTGTTACTGTAACTTCTGAAGCTAGCCGCTTTTGCAACACTCTCTGATGTGGTGCTTCTTTATGAAGCTCTACTAATGCCTCAATCTCTTGTTGTTCTAAAAATGTGAAAATCTTGATGTACTTCTCTGCATCTTCATCACTTGTGTTTAACCAGTACTGGTAAAATTTATATGGAGAAGTTCTCTTAGCATCTAACCATACATTACCTCCTTCACTTTTCCCGAACTTACTTCCGTCTGATTTAGTAATTAATGGACAGGTAAGTGCATACCCTTTACCGCTACCTATGCGACGTATGAGTTCTGTACCTGTGGTAATATTACCCCATTGATCGCTTCCTCCCATTTGAAGTGTGCAACTATTATTCTCATACAAATGCAAGAAATCATAGCCTTGCACCATTTGATAGGTAAACTCAGTAAATGACATACCATCTGCACTTTCGCCAGTCAGTCTATTCTTTACAGAATCCTTGGCCATCATATAATTTACGGTAATATGCTTGCCCACATCACGTATAAAATCTAAAAAAGAGAAGTTCTTCATCCAGTCATAGTTATTAACCATTACGGCTTGATTAGCCTGCCCAGAAGAAAAATCTAAAAACTGCGATAATTGCTTACGCACACATTCTTGATTATGATTAAGGGTTTTTTCATCTAATAAATTACGTTCGGAGGATTTGCCCGAAGGATCTCCAATCATTCCTGTTGCTCCGCCTACAAGCGCAACCGGCTTGTGACCCGCTCTCTGAAAATGAGCTAGCAACATAATAGGGACTAGGTTTCCTATATGCAAAGAATCTGCCGTAGGATCAAAACCTACGTAAGCACTGCGCATCGCCTCCATAAGATGCTCTTCTGTTCCAGGCATTGCATCGTGCACCATCCCTCTCCATTGTAATTCTTCTACAAAATTATTGCTCATTTTATCTACTATTTATCAGAAGGCAAATATAAAAATTGCAGAAGACATCCCTCAAAATAACTTGCTAAAACTACATTTTCTCTTACAAGCCTTGTATCTTTATCCTATGATTTTAGTGACTGGAGGAACAGGACTTGTAGGCAGCCATCTTTTGCTCAAACTTAGTGAGGGAGATGAGTCCGTAAAAGCGACGTATCGATCTAGAGATCGTATTAAAGGTGTTGAGAAATTGTTCACTTTCGCGAAGGCGCAATCTCGTTTTTCAAAAATAACTTGGATACAAGCAGATATTACTGATATCCCTTTATTAACCATAGCTTTTAAGGATATCACCCAAGTCTACCATTGTGCTGCTCTTATTTCCTTTGACCCCTATGATTTTAATAAACTCATCAAAACTAATGTAGAAGGCACAGCAAATGTGGTGAATCTTTGTCTTGCAAATGGCATAACTAAACTCTGTCATTTGAGTACAATTGCAGCATTAAGTAAACTACCCAATACTCCAGTAAATGAAGAAAATCATTGGGATCCTAATGAGGACAACTCTGTTTATGCTATATCAAAATACGGCGCGGAGACTGAGGTGTGGCGAGCTTCTCAAGAAGACTTGGATGTTCTAATTTTTAGTCCTGGAATCATACTAGGCGAAGGTCATCTCAATGAAGGAAGCGGGAAATTGTTTAATAGAGTACTTAGAGAAGATCGTTATTATCCTGCTGGAGCAAGCGCTTTTATAGATGTAAAAGATCTTGTAAATATTATGATTTATGGGATGTCTAGTGCGATTAAAAATGAACGCTTTATTGCCATAAGTCATAACTATAGCTTTAAGCAAATACTTACTGAGATAGCTAGATGTCTCTCAAAAAAAGCTCCTGCCCAATTAATCTCGAGAAAACTATTAGGTCTTCTTGTGGGTTTGGATCGAATACGAGGCGTATTTACAGGCAAAAGAAAGCTTACTGCCAATATGGCTAATAGCGCTTCTCACGTACAAACATTCTCTAACCAAAAACTTGTAGATTCTTTACATTTTTCTCCTGCATCTATAGAGTCTACAATACAAAGGATTGCTAGATATCATAATACGAATTAGTGCAGTGGAAGTGCAGGTTCAATGACCGTTTTGTGGGGTATTCCTTTATTTGTACTCTTCAATAAGTTAATACTGTCTTTTTCTTGTTTTAAACGTTTTCCTCTAGCGTTTCGGGTAGAATCCGTTATTCTCTTTTCCTTTTTTGCTATGGAATCTACTACTTTATGCTCCTCTTCTATTCTTTTTTTTACGTTTTCAATTAATTCCTTATAGTCTTCAAGTGATGAGGCATAGTACAAGGTATTTTGTGCATACTGAGAGCTATCTATTTTATATTTCTCAAACACATAACACTGTGGATCAACCCCAGTCCGTGAAAATTGCTGAATGTTATATCCTCTCGCACTGTTAATAATAGACATATCGTAAATAATATCTTCCATAGTAGACTTAGCTATCAACCTTTCTGGCTTAGGCACAGGTTGAATTCCCTGGCACGCAACCAATACAATAAGTATTACTACAGTTATAATTACCCTCATTATCTATCAAAAGTTAATCGTTCTCCGTGCAAGCCATCATATACTTTAAAGTTTTTATAGGCTAATTTTCCATTTACAAAGGTGTGGGTAATTCTTGAAGTAAAAGTAGTCCCTTCAAAAGGTGACCAACCACATTTATATAAAATATTATCCTTATTTACCCTCCAAGGTGCATTAAGATCTACCAAAACGAGGTCTGCCTTATACCCTTCTCGTATATACCCTCTCTTTGCTACATCAAAAAGAATGGCAGGATTATGGCACATCTTCTGCACAATTTTTTCCAGAGAAATTTTTCCTTGGTGATAAAACTCAAGAATCGCTGGCAAAGCGTGCTGCACAAGTGGCCCACCACTAGGTGCTTTTGTGTACGGATTGCTTTTTTCTTCTAAGGTATGCGGTGCGTGATCTGTAGCAATTACATCTATCCTATCGTCTAGCAAGGCTTTAAGTAATCCTTCTCTATCACTTGCCTTTTTAACCGCTGGATTCCATTTTATATGAGTCCCTTTCTCATCATAATCTTCATCAGAAAACCATAGATGATGGATACAAACCTCTGCTGTAATTTTCTTATCCTTTAATGGTATACTGTTATCAAAAAGAGCAGTTTCTTTTTCTGTTGATAAATGAAAAACATGCAATCTGGCTCCCGTTTCTTTAGCCAGTTCAATAGCTCGAGAAGAAGATATATAACAGGCATCTTCACTCCTTATAATAGGATGAAACTTTATAGGTATATCATCTCCATAACGCTCTTTATAAATCGCTGTGTTTTCTCTTATGGTTGCTTCATCCTCACAGTGAACAGAAATCACCATATCTGTAGAAGAAAAAATCTTACGTAAAACCTCTTCATCATCTACCAGCATATTTCCGGTCGAACTACCCAAAAAGAGCTTTAGTCCTGCAACAGATTTCTTATCTAATCTAAGTATTTCATCAAGATTGTCATTAGTACCACCAAACATAAACGAATAATTAGCATAAGAGGTTTTTGAAGCAATATCAAATTTTTCTTCTATAAGCTCAACAGTGGTGCTTTGCGGATTGGTATTAGGCATTTCAATAAATGAGGTTATCCCACCTGCAATTGCCGCTCTAGATTCTGTCCCAATAGTAGCTTTATGTGTTAAACCTGGCTCTCTAAAATGTACTTGGTCATCAATTACTCCAGGCATTAAGTGTTTGCCCTCTGCGTCAAAAACATGTACATCTGCAGATTTTGCACTTATACTAGCTGCAATTTCTATGATAATACCATTCTCAATAAGGATATCTCCCTTCTGAATTTCCCCTTCATTAACGATATGAGCATCCTTAATTAATATTTTCTCCATAAGTCTAAACTTCTAAATAAATGCTTTATTCTTAATTTTAATACTCCAAAAACTGCTTCGGAGATAATACCTGAACTCATCTTACTTTGCCCCTTAGTTCTATCTGTAAACACTACAGGCACTTCTTTTATTTTCCAATCTTTAATATGCACTTTATACTTCATTTCAATCTGAAATGCATACCCAACAAATCTAATCTTCTTAAGATTTAAACTTTCCAAGACTTCCCGTTTGTAGCACATAAACCCAGCTGTTGTGTCGTGAATGGGTAGTCCTGTTATTAGTCTAACATATTTGGAAGCGCCCCAAGACAACAATACTCTTCCCATAGGCCAGTTTACTACATTAACTCCAGTAACATAGCGAGAACCTATTGCTACATCTGCTCCATCCTTATAACAGGCATTGTATAAGCGTATCAAATCATTAGGGTTATGAGAGAAATCTGCATCCATCTCAAAAATATAATCATACCCTTTATCTATTGCCCAATTAAATCCTGCAATATAGGCTGTGCCTAAGCCCATTTTATGAGGTCTTTGTAAAAGAAATAAGGCCGTAGGAAATTCTTCTTGTAATCCCTTAACTTTCTTATCTGTTCCATCTGGTGAACCATCATCAACCACAAGAATATGAAAGTGTCGTTGTAACGCTAATGTATTGCGTACAAGCTTTTCAATATTCTCAATCTCATTATATGTTGGGATAATGACTAGACCGTCTGCCATGCAATTGACTTTACAACAAAAATAGGTATTTTATCAATGAAGATATTTAACTACTATAGCTAATTATGGTATTTTTAACGCTATAAAGCTACAGGTGAATCAAGACATTAGAAATATCATTAACCAGGACTGGATTACCTTTATTATTATTGGTTGCTTCATAATTCTTGCGTTTGTAAAATATAGATATCCTAAAAAGTTTGAAGATTTTTTACTTATTATTTCTTCAGATAAGTTTCTGTCAGGTAGCGTTCATAATAACCGTCTTACCCATCCTTTTAACCTTGTACTAATTGCTTTGCAATGGATTAGTGTCTCTTTATTCATCTATTTTGGATACTGCTATTTTACAGATAAGTCCATAGGTCTAGAGTTTATGACGTATGTATACATTCTTGGAGGGTATATTACTTTTGAACTACTTAAGCTTTGGTTAGAACGATTTATAGGATATTTAACACGTTTTAGTTCAATGGTAATACCCTACACCTACAGAAAACTAGTCTTTAAAAACTTTTTGAGTTTCCTTGTTTTGCTTTATTGTATTGTACTAGCTTACAGAAATCCATTTCTTAAAGAGTATTATGGGTGGTTTCTTGGCACATTACTACTTATATACTTGATTTCCTTACTCTTACTGATGAGGAAATTTCAAAGTGAAATATTAAATCGCCCATCTTATTTTATTTTGTACTTTTGCACTCTCGAAATAGCACCCTACTATATTTTTTATAAAATGTTCATTTAAAACGGTATTAGGGAAATAAAAAAAGAGCGTTTATGAAAGTGAAGACTATTCTAGTATCGCAGCCTAAACCAAAAGTGGAGAATTCCCCATATTTTGAGTTAGAACAAAAACAAAAAGTTAAGATAGATTTTGTGCCTTTTATTCACGTAGAAGGAGAGTCTAGTAAGGAAATTAGACTACAAAAAATTGACCTTAATGATTATTCTGCCATCATCCTAACTAGTCGTAATGCTGTAGATCATTTCTTTAGAATTGCTGATGAAATGCGTTATAAAGTGCCAGATTCGCTAAAATATTTTTGTCAGAGTGAAGCTGTTGCTTATTACCTACAGAAATATGTTGTGTACCGCAAGCGCAAGATTTATGTAGGAAAGCGTACATTTCAAGAAATGGCGCCATTAATTAAGAAACATAAAACAGAGCAGTTCCTACTACCTGCCTCTGATAAATTAAAACCCATTGTTCCAGAAACACTAGACACATTAGGTGTAAACTGGAAGCAAGCCGTATTTTACAAGACTGTAGTAAGTGATTTATCACACTTAGAGAATGTGTTTTATGACATCCTAGTTTTTTTCAGTCCAAGTGGCATTAAATCGTTATTTGAGAATTTTCCTAAGTTTCAGCAGAACGATACGCGCATCGCTGTATTTGGAAACACAACAGTAAAAGCTGCCAAGGAAGCAGGACTTGAAATTAATATTCATGCGCCTACTCCCGAAACCCCTTCTATGACTATGGCTTTGCAGAAATACATTAAAGAAGTAAATAAAAAATAAGCTTTTTTTACAAGATAATAATAAACCTCAACTCGTGTTGGGGTTTTTTTTGCTTTCGCGAAAGCACTTCCCATATCTTCTATATACTTATTAATCTCCTAAAAAAAAGACGCATTATATCTATTGAGAAAAGACATCTTCCTATTTTTGCAACTTAATACAAGATAAACACATGTATAGAACGCACAATAATGGCAGTCTGCGCGTTGCAGATGTAAGTAAGGAAGTTACACTCGCAGGATGGGTTCAGAAATCTAGAGATAAAGGATTTATTATCTGGGTTGATCTTAGGGACCGTTATGGTATGACACAACTCGTTTTTGATGAAGAACGCACAGATAAAGCCCTTATAGAAGAAGCCCGAAAACTAGGGCGAGAATTTGTGATACAAGTAAGTGGTACGGTTGTAGAACGAGATTCTAAAAACCCTAATATCTCTACAGGAGACATAGAACTTCTTGTAACCAAACTATCTGTATTAAACGAGGCCCTGCTACCACCATTTACTATAGAAGATGAAACAGATGGAGGAGAAGATATAAGAATGAAATACAGATACCTAGACATACGTAGGAATCCAGTAAAAGAAAGCCTTATTTTTAGACATAAAGTGGCCATGGAAGTACGTAAGTATCTTTCTAACCAGGATTTTATTGAAGTAGAGACGCCTTACCTTATTAAATCTACTCCAGAGGGAGCTAGAGATTTTGTTGTTCCTTCTCGTATGAACGAGGGTCAATTTTATGCTCTCCCTCAATCCCCACAAACTTTTAAGCAGTTACTTATGGTTGGAGGTATGGATAAGTATTTCCAGATTGTAAAATGTTTTAGAGACGAAGATTTACGTGCAGATCGCCAACCAGAGTTTACGCAAATAGACTGCGAGATGGCCTTTGTAGAGCAAGAAGATATCCTCAATGTATTTGAAGGGCTTACCAGACATTTATTAAAAGAAGTGAATGGAGTTGAGATTGGAGAATTCCCGCGCATGCAATATGATGATGCCATACGACTGTATGGTAATGACAAACCCGACATTAGGTTTGGGATGCAGTTTGGAGAGTTAAATGCCGTAGCACAGCACAAAGACTTTAATGTGTTTAATAAGGCCGAGCTCGTTGTAGGTATCGCTGTTCCTGGAGGAAATAGCTTTACGCGAAAAGAAATAGACAAACTCATAGATTGGGTAAAGCGCCCTCAAGTTGGCGCTTTAGGGATGGTTTACTGCCGTGTGAATGAAGACGGCACATATAAATCCTCTGTAGATAAATTCTATGATCAAGAAGACTTGGCTAAATGGTCAAAAGTTACTGGCGCCGCAAAAGGAGACCTAATCTGCATACTATCTGGTGAGACTAATAAAGTACGATCACAGCTAAGCGCACTTCGCATGGAACTTGCCGAAAACCTTGGATTACGCAAACCAGCTGAATTTGCTCCATTATGGGTCGTAGATTTTCCTTTATTAGAACTAGATGAAGAGACTGGTCACTATCATGCCATGCATCACCCATTTACCTCTCCTAAACCTGGACAAATAGAATTATTAGATTCTAAGCCAGGTGAGGTTAAAGCAAACGCTTATGATCTTGTCCTTAATGGCAACGAAATAGGCGGAGGCTCCATACGTATTCACGACAAAGAAACACAAGGGATTATGCTTAAACATCTAGGCTTTACGGATGAAGAAGCTAAAGCACAGTTTGGTTTCCTAATGGATGCTTTTGAGTATGGTGCACCACCACACGGAGGTCTTGCTTTTGGATTAGATAGATTAGTGGCTATTTTAGGAGGACAAGAAACAATACGAGATTTTATCGCCTTCCCAAAAAATAATAGCGGTCGTGATGTAATGATTGACGCCCCATCCCCTATTGATGAGGAACAATTAATAGAATTAAACCTTGCTTTACGTGCATAAACTAAGACGCAATTTTATTATCCTACTCTTTGTTGTACTCGTGGTATTAATGGGTGTAGGATTCTATTTACTTAATAACAGTAATGCCGCTTTAGGTCATAAATGCATTGGACTTTCTGTAGCTGGAGGTTTTTTTGTATTGATGCCTACTTTTATATATCACAGATGGAAAGATCGCAAAGTGGCAGATTATATGCTTACAGATGAAAGCTTTAAGCGCATGAAAGCCTATAATGAGTCAAAACCTTCTGAAAAACAGTAAGTTTCACTAAATAATACGCAGAACACCGTCATGTTAAAATATAAAGACGTAGTTTTGCACTTTATTAATATTTTATTTTTTATAATGGAAGGAACAGTTAAATTTTTCAATGAGTCAAAAGGTTATGGTTTTATAACCAATGACGATACTGGTAAAGACATTTTTGTACACGTTACAGGTCTTAACGGTGAAACTATCAACGAAGGAGACAAAGTTGAGTACGTAGAAGAAGAAGGAAGAAAAGGAATGACAGCTGCACAAGTGCGTGTACTGTAATGATATAGATTTTTTTTACGATTGTAAAAGCCCACTTAAGAAGTGGGCTTTTTTATGTTTAAGATTCAAGTTTTTATTGCTTTCGCAAAAAAATACTTCTGTTAATTAAGATTGCGTTTCTCAATAAAGAAACGTTTTAATAAAGCCGAAGCTTCTTCGGCGAGAACTCCGCTCTCAACCTTAGTTTTAGGATGCAGAGACGTTCCCATCGTTTGATACCCACGTGTTTCATCTGCTGCAGCGTATACTATTCTATCTAGCTGACTCCAATACAAAGCCCCTGCACACATCTGACAAGGCTCTAACGTTACATACATCGTACATTTATTTAGGTACTTACCCCCTAGATAACTCGCGGCAGCGGTAATTGCCTGCATCTCTGCATGAGCGGTAACATCATTAAGCTGCTCCGTAAGATTATGAGCTCGTGCAATAATTGTATTTTCAACTACGACCACTGCGCCTACTGGCACTTCACCTTTTTCATAAGCGGCCTGCGCCTCAGCCATAGCACGTTTCATAAAATAAGTATCATCATAAGGTTCAATCATAGAGTCAAGTTTTGGTATTCAAAAATACAATATCAAGACGTACCTTTGCCTTATGGCACAAAAGCTATTGGACAACATACAGCTTCCCGAAGATTATAAATCTTTCTCACAAGAAGAACTCAAGCAACTCGCTCGAGAATTACGAGAGTACATTATATCCATTGTCGCTACAAAAGAAGGGCATTTAGGAGCCAGTTTAGGTGTTATAGAGCTATCTATAGCGCTGCATTATGTATTTAATACACCAGATGATAAACTTATTTGGGATGTAGGACATCAAGCCTATGGACATAAAATACTTACGGGCAGAAAAGATGTATTTCATACGAATCGCCAAAAAGACGGAATAAGCGGCTTTCCTAAACGAACAGAAAGTGAGTATGATACTTTTGGAACTGGTCATAGCAGCACCTCAATTTCGGCAGCCTTGGGAATGGCTATAGCCTCTCAATTGGATGGAAATACAGAACGCTGTCATATCGCAGTTATTGGTGATGCCTCTATCGCTAGCGGGATGGCTTTTGAAGGCTTAAACCACGCTGGCGTTACGAATGCTAACCTTCTCGTTATATTAAACGATAATGCTATTGGTATTGATCCCAGTATAGGCGCTTTAAAGCAATATCTTACCAATGTAAAAAAAGGAAGTGCTAAAGAAGATAATATATTTGAAGCCTTAAATTTTAATTATACAGGTCCCATAGATGGCCATAACCTTCAAGAAGTCATTGGCGCATTGCATAAATTAAAAGCTCAAAAAGGACCTAGATTTTTACACCTTATTACTACCAAAGGCAAAGGACTTCCCTTAGCAGAGAAACACCAAGTTACCTATCATGCACCGGGTAAGTTTGATGCCGCAACGGGTACTCTAGCGACAAAAACCGCAAGCCCTCAACCTCCAAAATATCAAGATGTTTTTGGGCAAACTATTGTAGAACTAGCTAGTTCTAATAAAAATATTATGGGTATTACACCAGCAATGCCTACGGGTAGTTCTCTCAAATATATGATGGAAGTTTTTCCAGATAGGGCTTTAGATGTAGGTATTGCAGAACAACACGCAGTAACCCTATCTGCAGGTTTAGCGACACAAGGGAAAGTGGTTTTTTGCACCATATATTCAACTTTTCTGCAACGTGCCTATGACCAAGTCATTCACGATGTAGCTCTGCAAAATTTACCTGTAATTTTTTGCATAGATCGTGCTGGACTAGTGGGGCAAGATGGTCCTACACATCACGGTAATTTTGATCTGGCTTATCTCAACTGTATTCCTAACCTCATTATTTGTGCGCCTAGCAATGAAGTTGAA